>NZ_JAIP01000036.1:0-253 GCF_002924605.1 Petrotoga sp. SL27
TAGGGATAAGCCCTTTTCCGATATATACGGTGCTACGTCTTGTGCTGCTTTGACTGAGTTCTACTCTTTGGATGAGATAGTTTACAAACCCATCGATGAGTTAACTCACTTCGTTATGAAAAAAAGCAAAAACAGATTCAAAGATCCCGTGAAGGTTGCAACACTTCTTAAACAAGCAGCCAATAATTCGTACAGATTGGACAAAATGGCTTATGAACCTTTGAACATCGCTATCTCTTCTTCTTTAAACGTA
>NZ_JAIP01000037.1:0-253 GCF_002924605.1 Petrotoga sp. SL27
GACAATGCCCATACTTTCAGAAAAACTCAAAATAGGCTTGAAAACACAAAAAGATTCACTTGTATCTATTCAACTTAGTAATTCGAATAGATTCGATTTTTGCTCAGCAATGCAAAAATCAGACGAACCAACTTACGAGCCGTGAGCGCGAGGGCTCTTTTGTGTTGATGAGTGGCAACCTCGTAGTATTTTTTCCAATAATACTCTTTGAACTCAGGGATATAGTTTTTAACGGAGCTAGCGGCTTCGATAA
>NZ_JAIP01000056.1:0-276 GCF_002924605.1 Petrotoga sp. SL27
AGTTTTTGGATTAAGCTGGTACACAAGAGGTTTAAAAGGCAAAAGTTTCTTATTGGTTGACAGGAAATTGGCTATGTGAGTGCTGTAAAAAGAAGTAGCTTCCAAAGCGATAACGACATATTCAAGTTTGTTAGAAACAAGGCAATTGGCGATAGCCTCAGCGATGTATTCAGCACCTATTCTGTTATTTTTAGTATCAAAATCAAGGAGTTTATTGTTTTGGAAATCGATTGCACAAACTGTATTAGTTAGAGAACTCACATCGATACCGACGAA
>NZ_JAIP01000050.1:0-433 GCF_002924605.1 Petrotoga sp. SL27
CTATGATGTAAACTGGAAGCAACATGTTTTCTCTTGCATCTAAGTAAGTTGGCCATTGAACTCCTCTAACTTCAACTTGGAATCTTGGATTGATCTTTGCTAAATTATCCCTCAATATCTCTGCTGATACTCTTCTTGCATCGTTACCTGTATTGTAAAGGATAGTCATTTTGAAACCAATTTGCCATAATCTCCCATTGTAAGCACGTTTGAAATAATTTTCAGCTCTTTGTAGGTCCAATTCATATGTTGGAAGATTTTCATCGAATCCTAAGAATCCGGTAGGTAAAGCGGTGGGGACTTTTTTACCCAAACCTTTTAAAACATCATTTATCATACCATCATAATCAAAGGCATATGCAAAACCTAACCTAACATTGTGATCTGCAAAAAAGTCTAGCGGAATACCGTTCCCATCCAATCGGCCTGAACC
>NZ_JAIP01000035.1:0-1473 GCF_002924605.1 Petrotoga sp. SL27
CCGTACTGCCTTCAGGTGTTCCCAACTCGGGTGGCGTGACGGGCGGTGTGTACAAGGCCCGGGAACGTATTCACCGCAGTTTGGCTGACCTGCGATTACTAGCGATTCCAGCTTCATGTAGGCGAGTTTCAGCCTACAATCCATATTACGGAGAGTTTTTTCGGATCCGCTCCACCTCTCGGCTTCGCTTCCCTTTGTCCTCCCCATTGTAGCACGTGTGTCGCCCAGAGTATAAGGGGCACGCTTATCTGACGTCATCCCCTCCTTCCTCCGCCTCGTCGGCGGCTGTCCAATTAGTGTCCCCAACTTTACTTGCTGGTAACTAATTGTAGGGGTTGCGCTCGTTGTGGGACTTAACCCAACACCTCACGGCACGAGCTGACGACGACCGTGCACCACCTGTGTAACCTCCTACCTCACGGCAGGCCAGTAGATTTCTCTACCTTCAGTTACATGTCAATCCCTGGTAAGGTTCTTCGGTTAGCTTCGAATTAAACCACATGCTCCACCGCTTGTGCGGACCCCCGTCAATTCCTTTGAGTTTCATCCTTGCGGACGTACTCCCCAGGTGGCTCACTTATCGCGTTAGCTTCAGCACAGAGAGTCTTTCGCTCCCTACACCTAGTGAGCATCGTTTACAGCCAGGACTACCCGGGTATCTAATCCGGTTCGCTCCCCTGGCTTTCGGACCTCAGCGTCAGCTGTAGCCTAGTAGACCAACTTCTTCACCGGCGTTCTTACCTGTATCTGCGGATTTCACCCCTACTCAGGTAATTCCGTCTACCTCTGCTACGCCCAAGATGACCAGTTTCATCCGCAAGCCAATCGTTGAGCAATCTTTTCACAGATGACTTGATCATCCGCCTACGTCCCCTTTACACCCAGTGATTCCGGGCAACGCTCGCCCCCTACGTCTTACCGCGGCTGCTGGCACGTAGTTAGCCGGGACTTTTCCTAATCTACCTTCTTCTGTAGTGTGTCCACTACCCTTTTATTCGATTAGTTCAGAAGTTTACATCCCGAAGGACTTCTTCCTTCACGCGGCGTCGCTGGATCAGGCTTTCGCCCATTGTCCAATATTCCCCACTGCTGCCTCCCGTAGGAGTAGGGCCCGTGTCTCAGTGCCCTTGTGACCGTACATGCTCTCACACCGGTTATCCGTCATCGGCTTGGTGAGCCTTTACCTCACCAACTACCTGATGGATAGTAGGTCCATCCCAAGGCTGCCTTCCACTTTCCCCTCTCGGGCTTATCAGAGTTTACCTACCGTTTCCAGTAGCTATCTCTGTCCTCGGGGTAGGTCCCTACCTTTTACTCACCCGTTCGCCACTAACCATCACTCCAAAGAGTAATGGCCCGTTCGACTTGCATGTGTTACGCACGCCGCCAGCGTTAACCCTGAGCCAGGATCAAACCCTTCATCCTAAACTCTTGGGCCTCCTCTATCTACTTTTCAAAGACCAACATACATCA
>NZ_JAIP01000021.1:0-466 GCF_002924605.1 Petrotoga sp. SL27
CAGCAGAGATATTGAGGGATAATTTAGCAAAGATCAATCCAAGATTCCAAGTTGAAGTTAGAGGAGTTCAATGGCCAACTTACTTAGATGCAAGAGAAAACATGTTGCTTCCAGTTTACATCATAGGTTGGTTAGCTGATTATCCAGATCCACATAACTTTATTTTCACCTATTATCATAGTGAAGGTGATTACGGAGGGTACTACGGCGAAAACTTTGCGGAATTTGCAAGCTTGCCAAGGCCAGAATTTGGTGGGAAATCATTGAACAAGATGATAGAAGATGCTGCTGTTGAAACTGACCCTGTTAAAAGAGAAAAAATTTATATAGACATTCAAGAGTTTGTCATTGATTACGCACTTGTTTTACCTCTTTATCAGCCTCAAGGGTTGAGGGTCCATCGCTCTTGGCTAAAAGGATGGATAAATAATCCAATTTGGCCTGGTGATTATTATTATAACTACAC
>NZ_JAIP01000055.1:0-266 GCF_002924605.1 Petrotoga sp. SL27
TCTATCGTCTTCTCATCTGCTTTTCTTATCTTGTCTTTTATTTCTTCAGTTAGTTGGTTACCAAATCTTTTGCTTAATATTTTAATTGCAAATTCTCTTTCTCCTTCAAGTTTTCCTTTTTCCATTCCTTCGTTCCTCAACTTTTCGGCTATCGTCATAACTATTTCACCCCTTCCAGGCATTATTTCTTTTTGTACCTTTAATATATCTTCTATCGTTATATCTTCCCTTACGTTTAGTAGGTAGATCATGCACCCTTCAAACCA
>NZ_JAIP01000045.1:0-253 GCF_002924605.1 Petrotoga sp. SL27
ATAAGCTTCATGGTCGAGAGGGAAAGAGCCCAGACCGACAGCTAAGGTTCCGAAGAAGCGGCTAAGTGTGAAAGGAAGTGGACCTCTTAAGACAGCCGGGAGGTTGGCTTAGAAGCAGCCATCCTTGAAAGAGTGCGTAACAGCTCACCGGTAGAAGAGGACTGCGCCGAAAATGTAACGGAGCTAAAGCCGCGCACCGAAGCTACGGTATAGCCGAAAGGCTATAGGTAGGGGAGCGATGTGCGAGGGAGAA
>NZ_JAIP01000015.1:0-253 GCF_002924605.1 Petrotoga sp. SL27
TGGGAAAACATATGTCGTTCCACCATCTCTCAAATAACCGTTTTCAACTGTTGGGACAACCGTTGAGAGCATAGGAACAAACTTACTCAAACTTTCACCATCGTATGCTACCAAGTTGTCATAGACATTGAAAATAACTTCACCACTAGCAGTGTCGTAAGCATGATGAGGATCCAAAGTGTCGGGCTCACTTAGTGTTGCATCGAAGATCATATCAGGGTTTTTAACCTGTGAAAAAGCGAAAACACCCAAC
>NZ_JAIP01000015.1:263-6308 GCF_002924605.1 Petrotoga sp. SL27
GGTTTAGAGAGATAGAAGTATTTTTAAAGAAGTTGTGGCTTGGAGATCAATATGCTGATTCCATAGCACTTGTTAGAAAAAGTGCACATTTTGGAATATATTTTATACTTGGTGTGTTTTCTTGGTTCTTTGGATATTTGTATTCAAAGAGGTTATTGATAGGGACTTTACTTGGAGTATCTTTACCAGCACTTATAGCTGCATTAGATGAATATTCTCAAGAGTTTGTTGGCAGAGGTTCTTCATTGAATGATGTTCTTATAGATATTTCAGGAGCTGTTTTTGCTAATATAATAATTTTGGTAATTTATGTGGTTTATAAGATTTGTAAGGAGATTTATCTAAGGTATAAATAAAACGCTATCCATTTTTAGATAGCGTTTGAAGTTACTAAATGAAAAGTGTACCACCCTATCACACAATTCCTGTATAATGAATTTGGTAAAAAAGATTATTTCAATATTTCTTTTAATTCTTCCATGGTTATTTCTAGTAAATTATCTCCTATGTAATCTATCGTTTTTTCATCCGCTTTTCTTATCTTATCTTTTATCTCTTGGGTTAATTCGTTACCAAATCTTTTGTTTAATATTCTAATTGCAAATTCTCTTTCTCCTTCAAGTTTTCCTTTTTCCATTCCTTCATTCCTCAGCTTTTCAGCTATTGTCATAACTATTTCACCCCTTCCAGGCATTATTTCTTTTTGTACCTTTAATATATCTTCTATCGTTATATCTTCCCTTACGTTTAGTAGGTAGATCATACACCCTTCAAACCATTCATGTACCTGTTCTTCTGGTAGTTGGTTTATGTATGCGAATACTATTGCTAATCTTTCTTTAAATTCTTTTTCGGTCATTGCCGTTCCTGCTCTCATTGCTTCTAATGCAACTTTCGTCGCTGTTAATCCTATTATCCTTTTTTTCCCTTTGATTGAGAAGTCACATATTTCATAACGGTATGTAGGTAAGTATGTTTTTAGTTCATCTGGTAAATCTTCTATCCCTTGTACCATATTTGATAAATTTGTTTCTACGTTCCAGATTTCTCTTCCATGGTATATTACCATCGGTATTATTATCGGAACCTTTTTTGTTTTGGGATCGTATTTTTCTTCCCATATGCTTGTAATGTATCTCAACAGTTGAAAGATTACTTTCCCTTCAATGTAGCTTTTGTGTTCCATAAGAATGTATACGTAACCATCTTTTCCATTTATCTTTGTTTTGTACAACATGTCTGAGAAGCTTTCTTTTAAATTTTCATCAACATGACTGTTGTTTTCAGGAGTTAAACAATCTAGGTCTACTATTTCTACAGCTTCATGAGGTAGATAATTCCATAAGAAATCTCGAGCTATCTTTGGGTCACTGAAAATTCGTTTGAAGAATCGATCGTGAGGATTGTACACTAGCTCGTTCATATCTTGCCTCGCTTTTTTGTTAGATTTTGTTTTGTTCAACTTAATTATACCATATGTTTTTGAAGGTTTGTTATTTTATCATATAACTTCTGTATAATAAGTTTTATAGCACCCTTACCCCGCTGCCCACCCATTTAAGGAAGGGACCTACCGTCTCTTAAACCTTGTTTTTCATACATAAGGAAAAAGTTCTTTGTTTGCGCCCTTCGCTCAGCTGCCCGTTTTATTGAAGACCGTTCATCTTGTAGATCGAGAGAATGTTTTTTAAATCAAAGAAGAATGTTTGGGTTGAGGGAAAAGGGTATCATTTTAAAGACATCGATTTATGGTCTAACCAATCTTTTCATTGGCATATAGTATAATCTAAAGGGGGAAAATATTGATTAGGAGTGATGCTATATGAATGAGAAACCTTCAGTTTTTATTAGTTATAGTTGAGATAGCAAAGAACATCAAGAATGGGTGAAAAAGTTAGTAGATGATTTAAGTTCTAAGGGGCATAGAAGTAAATTTTGATCAAAAAGAGACTCAAAGAAAAACAACTAATTTGTATAGGATGATGATTTAGAGCTTCTTTTTTCAAAAATTAAAGAGAAAAATAAAAATTTTGAATACATTCATGAAAAGATTTCATCAACCAAGAGTATATTTAAATTATATAAAAACGGGAATTTCATCGATGGTATAAAAATGTTTTTATGTAATTTATTTAGAGGCACAACATATGATATATGTTTCTCATATAGAGATAATTTAGGAAATGATAATTCATTTAATGAACAATTGACTTTTGCTATAACTAAAGATAATGAATTTAGGTTGAAGTATAGTTTTAGTGGTAATTTTTTTAATTCTGATGAAATTGTAAATATAATCTGGGAAAATCATATAAAAAATGTAATTAAAAGTTAGTAATTTTTACTATTATGGCAGATTATGAATGGTTTGATTGCTCTTGCCAAACCAAAAGTGTACCAAATTTTCCAATATTATAACCGTAATTACATTCGGAGTTGATAAATAGTGAAGGTATTGTTCATAACGAATTTGTTGCCATTTTCTCATAATCCTGCACGTGGAATTTTCATAACAAATAGGCTTAAAACTCTCGTTTTGGACCCCCGTTTCTTATGAAAGTTATGAAAAAGAACCAGAGAGTAAGGGGTTTTTGAAAAGACTTCTGTGTTTATTGCTGCAGTGATGTTTGTATTTGGATTGCTGATAGTTGTGTTTAAAGATGTGATATTTTTGCTTTTAGAAAGCTCTTATAGGCAGGCTGCTGGGATTAGCTCTTTTTTGATTTTGATGCCTATTATGTATACCGTTTCTGAAACAACGGTTGTTGGTATCAATTTTAAGAAAAAAACATATTGGCACATGTTGATAGCAAGTGTGGCAGCAGGGGTTAACGTGTTTGGGAATTTGATGCTTGTTCCTGTATATGGTGCAAAAGGTGCAGCATTTTCTACAGGGGTTTCGTATATAGTTTTCTTTTGTTTGAGGACGCTTATATCTAGGAGATTGTTCCCTGTGAATTACCATTTGGGTAAATTTTTTATTAGTACGTTTGTTTTTGTGATCGTTGCTTTTATAAACACTTTTGTTTCTAATATGTTCTTTCAGATTGTGTCTGCTGTTTTGGGTTTGATGGTTGTAATGTTTGTGTACAGAAATCAAGTGAAATATTTGTTTAATTTGGGGGTTGGTTTGATGAGGGAAGTGAAGGAAAGGGTAGTTAGTAGATGAAATTAGCACCCTTTTGCCGCTCTCCCCACCCATGTAAGGTCACTTCGCTTATTTTAAGGCTATCATTTGAGGTGGTTTTGTTATAGAATTAAACAGGTGATTTTATAAAAATGTGGATGAGATATTTAAGGTTGGATAATCTTTAGCTATTTTTGCATCTGACCATAGCTATCGAATTTTTCCATAATCTTTTCTATTTCTTCAGAAGATAAAATAACAGGTTTACCAATAGCTTTAGTCCGATAATAAATCTGACAAGTAAACTCTATTTCCTCTGCAGTGTTAAAAGCCCAATCAATATCCTTTCCTACTGCTAAAAGCCCATGATTTGCCAATAAAACGGCGTTATAATTTCCCATAGCTTGATAAGCGTTTATAGCTAACTCTTTCGTTCCATAGGTGGCATATTTTGCTAACGGAACCTTGCCCCCAGCATAACCAATGAGATAATGAACGGCTGGTAATTCCCAATTCAAGCAAGCAATAGTAGTTGCATAAACCGAATGAGTATGTACAACTGCCGTAACATCTTGCCTTTTTTCATAAAATATTTTGTGCAATTCATATTCACTAGAAGGTTTTTTGTTGCTTTCTAGAATGTTATTATTTAAATCCAGAACTACTACATCTTCTGGTGAAATATCATGATAGGGAACACCTGAAGGGGTTATAGCCATTAATTGTTGATCACGATTAAAAATACTTATATTGCCACCGGTCCCTGTAGTCAAGCCTGAGTCAATAAGTTTCTTACCATATTCTGCTACCAATTTTCTTTCTTCAGCTAGTAACATTTTTTGCTTCCTCCCATTTTAAACCTCTTTTTGATTTGTTATTTTTTGGATTATTTTAACAAAATTTTCAACGTTATTAAGTCACATTAGATTATATAAGATGTCCGTGAAAAAGATTTGTCACTTCTTCTTCGCTTTTTTTGTTTCTCGTCAAGGGTAAAAATACTAAATCCATTGAATCTTTATCCGTTAGTGGTTCTCCTTTTTCTGTCTTTTCTTTTATCTCTTCATACCTTATATAGTTAAAATGGGTTGAAAGAATATATTTTTTATTTAGCGCTCCTTCATCCCGCTCCCCATCCACAATTGGTCAATAATGAATTTGACAAAAAAATGTATAGGAAGAAAAGAAAGGTGATAAAGAGGTGGTATAATACAATTATATAAGATTTTTGTTTTTTAACAAACACAAAAGTCAAAGAGTGATAGCAAAAGAAATGGGTGTACGCAAGGCGACGGTGAAAAGAGCTATCAACCAAGAAAGATAAAAGAGAATCTTGGTATCAGCCAAAAAGAAGGTTTTTTGAAATTAGTGCCACTAAGAGGTAGTAGGCACGCAGACTTTGGCGAAGTTTGCGTGATGCAAGATAAGATACGAAGAAAGATATACGTATTCTGTGCAAAGTTATGCTACAGCAAGGTGGAATCTGTTAAATCTTATTTAGGAGAGTCTACAGAGTTTTTCTTTGATGGATTAACGTTGGTGTTTGACTTCTTTGGTGGAGTTCCAATTTAATAATATATAAAGAAAATTTTAAAAAGGAGGAATAATAAAATGAAAGAAACAGGAAAGGGATTTTTAATGGTAACGCTGATAGGGTTGTTTTTATTTGGAATAGGGCAGGTAGTCTGGGCAGAAAAATGGGAGCCTTTCCAATTTAGAGGGGATGAACGCTTTGAATATAAAATATTATTGGAAGAAGATGAAGAAGAAAGTGAAGTTATCTATATCTTGGATATCAAGAAATCTAAAAAAGATGAAGATCTCTTTGAAGTTACTTACACAACTAAAGTAACTTTGACCAAAGATGAATTAGGCCCAGAGTCAGCTTTCGGCCTATGGGGAGTTTATGGAATATCCTTGAATATGCTGGTCATTAATCCTACTTATGGCCTCTTCTTCAGTCAGATGGATTTAAAGGTAGGAGAAAAGATGAGTTTCTTTGGGGCAGGAATAGTAAAGATAATAGGGAAAGAGAAGATTGCCGGAAGAGAAGGATTTGTCTGCCAGCTCTTTTCAGCTGAAGAAGAAGATAAAATGATAGCCGAATGGGTTATTGATCCAGAATTAGCTCTACCTCTTAGGAGCAAGATATTTGAGGATGATGAATTGCAAGGTCAAATTGAGCTTATAAAATATTTGCAGTATTAAAAAAACTGAGGCTTGAAAAATTTTAAAAATATTTCACGGGATGTAAAAAAGATTGAATAATTTTCTTTCAGAAGAATTGAAGACTGAAATGAAAATCGAACCTTATCAGAAAAAAATCTGGGATTTGCTAAATGAAAATAATCTTTTGATAATTCACCCGGAAAGTGGAAGTATAAATAAAAGAATAGAGATAATAAAGAAATTTAAAAATCAGATTTATTTAGTTGAAGCAATTGATGGAGAAGATTTCTATAAAATTTCAAGGAATTTTGATAAAAGCACTCCTGATAATATTTATAATACAATTTATGATTTTATTTGTAAGGTATTTAGAAAAATAGAATGCACTTACTAAACGAAAAGTGTACCAAAAATAAGTGTCCGCTAAACGAAAAGTGTACCTGATTATGCAAAGTGTGTCCGCCCACCCAACAGGAAAAAAGCCTTTTTCCATTTCACTCCGAAACTCACCTATGAGGAAATGGAAAAGGGTTTTGCCCTGTTAGCTATCCAAAAATATCAGATAGTGTTTTGCTTACTACCATTATTTCAATAACTCTTTTAGGTCTTCTAAGGTAATGTTCAGAATGTTTTTCTTTATTTGGTTTATGGTTTCTTCATTTGCTTTTCTGATCTTTTCTTCTAATTTTTTATCAATATCTTTTCCAAACCTTTGGTTTAGAATCTCAATTATTAATTCTTTTCTTTCT
>NZ_JAIP01000015.1:6318-62543 GCF_002924605.1 Petrotoga sp. SL27
CCTTTTTCATACCTCTACCTCCTTTGCAAATTTATTAGCTTTTGTACACTCTAACAATACTTTCATAAATAATCTCCTCATATATTTTATCACATTTCATCTTAATACACAAGTAACCAATTTTAATTTGAAAGAAAAAAGTGCTTTTTGTTTGCAAGTTTGACGCAAATCATCATATTAATAGTATTACACAAAATAAGATTTATATCAAGTTCAATTACGGTCTGTTTGAAAGAATTATAAACGATTAAGACCAATTAAAAGCAAATATTACCAAAATAATTAAAATATGAAAAATTTTTCATTGTTTATAAAATTTATCTTTCTTTCTTTCTTATTTTTCTTTTATTGACAGAGTTAAAAAAATATGATATACTTTATACGATCAGAAAGGGTGCGTAGCTCAGTGGGAGAGCGCTTCCTTGACGCGGAAGAGGCCGTAGGTTCAATCCCTACCGCACCCACCACCATTCATTCTTATTCAACTTTTTCGCTTTTCTCATATATGTTGCTAAAAAAAGCAGGATTAAGTTCGTCCTGCTTTTGTTTTTTATGATTTATTCCTAATTTCAAAAATTTTGTTTCTATATTTTTCATTAATACATATATAATCATTATCTTTAAAAATTAATTTTTCTTTATCGTTTGGGGCGTTTCTGATTATGGCGCTTACCAGGGCGGAAACCGATTTTTTGTTTTTAAGTTCTAAGGTTGCCATGATTTCTTCGGACTTCAACTTCCCTTTTTCGATCAATAATTCAAGAAAACTTGTAGTTAGTGGTTTTAAGTTTTTCACAAAACTTTTTAGTTCTTCTTCATTCCACTCTTTTCTTGATCTTCCACTTATCAACTGGTGTATAATTTCTACCCTCTTTTTTAAATCGTTAGAGAGCAGATAAAATAGAATTTCTCCATTTATATCTGATTCATCCAGTAATTCGATAAGAGAATCAAAAGTTTCGTTATCTATGGTAACTTTGTAATTTTCGTCTCCGTATTTTAGGCTTCCTTTTTCGTAAATAATATTGAAAATAGAAAAATAACTTTCTAAAAGTTTTGAATATAAAAAGTCCCTTAAATCATAACTTTCAAGTGTTTTGAGTAATTCATGTGTAGACTGAAAATCTTCTTTTCTTTTAATTTTGCTAAAAACAAGCTCTTGAAGTTTTTTTTGATTTTCTTCTTTTAACAGGTCTTCCCCTAAAAATTTTACGAGCATTTCTAATTCGTCTTTGTACATGGCGGGTGGCTCCTTAATTATTTTGAAAATTATTTTTTCTAAAGTTCTCTTATTGAATATTTTAGCACATATAATTTAGAAAAATCAATCTTCAATTTGACTTATTGTTATAACTATTATATAATTGGAATATACCAATAAGAAGGGAGTGAGATTAAAATGGAAGAAGCCCCTATTCCGCTATATTATAAACTTTATCTGGACTTAAAAAGAGAATTAGAGGAAGATTATAAAAAAGGAGATAAGTTGTTAACAGAGAACGAGATATGCGATAAATTTGGTGTTTCGCGTTTGACCGTAAGAAGAGCACTGGAAGAGCTCTCAAAAGAAGGTTTAATAACAAGAAAAAGAGGGCAAGGTACTTTTTATACAGGGAAAAAGCAAGAAGAAGAATTAACCAGGCTTACAGGTTTTACCGATGAGGCAGTTAAACAAGGCCATTCAACTAAATCAGTTGTGTTAGAAAACAGATTAATAGAAATTCCTCCCGAGTTAGTTGAAGAGTTTAAAGTTCCAAAGGATGGGAGAGTAGTATTATTAAAAAGAATTCGATTTTTAGATGAAGATCCCTATGCAATCGAAACAGCATACTTAAATCCTAATGCAGATATAAGGGTATTGAACATAATAGAAAGGGATATGTCAAAAGAATCGTTATATAGAATACTAACTAACGAATACGGGATAAAATTCACTCATGCTGTTGAAACTCTCGAGGTAACAAGTTTAAACAAAGAGCAAGCAAAATTTTTGTCCCAAAACGAAGGATCTATTGCTGCTTTGAGAACAAGATATACCTATATAGAAGATAAAAAGTGTATTGAATACGTAAAGTCAGTTTACAGAGGGGATAAATACAAGTTCAAGATAGTCAGAAAGGCATAAAAATTATAAAGACAATTCTGAGGAGGTAGTATGAAAGTGTACTATACTTTTGATGAAATAAAAAGGATACCTAATCTCTTGAATAGGTTAAATGAGTTTGATTTTTCTTTTTCAAAAGAAAAAAAATACCTTTTTGTTGGATGTGGTTCTTCATATAACATTGGATTTATAATGAAAGAAATAATGAACAAAAATGGCTATAAAGCAAAAGTACTTACCGGTGGACATGGCATGCTTTTTGATAATATGCCTGATAGTGATGTTGCAATTTTAATAACCAGAACCGGTGAATCAACAGAAACTGTTCAAGCTGCAAAAAAATTGAGACAGAAAGGTATTAAAACCATAGGAATAACATCATCAAAGAATTCTTCAATTACTCAACAATGTGAAGAGAATATAACCTTAGATTTTACTGAAGAAAAAAGCGTGGTGATGACGGGTTCTTTTGTTGTTATACTGGCAATGTTGCTGAATGGAATAGAAAAAAATGATTATTATAATTTCAGTGAAAAAATCTTGGAAGATTCAGAAAAGATTATTGATCAATTAGCTTTAGAAAAGTACGAGCATTTTGTCTTTCTTGGATACGATGAAAATTATGGCATATCAAAAGAAGGCGCCCTTAAACTACAAGAGATGGCTTTACAGTACGTTGAATACCATGAGCCTTTAGAATACAGACATGGACCTATATCCACACTCACAAACAAAACGTTGGTTATCTTAAACTCAAAGGGTAGGAAAGAAGAGAAAGAATTGATCGATGATATCGAAAGGTTGGGTGGAAAAGTCCTAGTGATTTCTACTGATGGACACATTAAAATCCCGGATATGAAAGGATTTGAAGCTCCTCTAAGGCTCATCCCCATACAGTATTTAGGTTACAAAAAGGCTGTACAAATGGGGTACAATCCAGATTCACCTAAGAATCTTTCGAAGTCTGTTAAATTAGGCGGCTGAGATAAATATGAAATTAGAAAAAGTGTTAATTGTTGATCCTATAAATGGAGAATTTAATGGAGACATCGAAATAAAAGGCAAAAAGATTTCTGCAGTTATAAGAAAAGATTTTGATTATAAAGAGTTTAATACCATCATTATGCCTGGTTTTGTAGATCCCCACACTCATGCACAAAAGGGTATAGATACGATGCATGCAACAAAGGAAGAGTTCAAAAGTTGGGCAAAAAATAATTTTTCATATGGTGTAACTACCTTTTTGCCAACAACTGTTTCAGCCTCTAAAGAACAGATCTTAAAAGTTTTGGATAATATAGAAGATGTGAATTCTTCAATCGAAGGAGTTCATTTGGAAGGTCCTTATATAAACAAAGGAAAAAAGGGAGCACAGAACCCTCAATATATAAGAAATCCTTCTTTGGAGGAACTAAAAGATATAATTAACGATAAAGTGAAATTAATAACCATGGCACCAGAAGTTAACGGTTTTTTTGAAGCAATGAATTATCTTAAAGAAAAAAATATAATAATCTCATTAGGCCATACTTCAGCAAATTTTGATATCTTCAAAAAAGCTTTCGAATCAGGAGTCAACAGAATCACCCATTTTTCAAATGCGTTAACACCACTACACCATAGAAACATTGGAGGAACAGGTTCTGGCTTTTATTTCGATTTTAACATAGAAATGATATGTGATGGGATTCATCTCTCTCCTGAGTTTGTGATGTTAGTATACAAAATAAAAGGAGCAGACAAAATTATATTGATAACCGACTCTATGGCTGCGGCAGGTTTAAAAGACGGTGAATACGAGTTGGGCGGTTTGACCGTCACAGTAAAAAACAATCAAGCAAGACTTAGTGATGGAACAATCGCTGGGAGTACTCTACTTTTCAACGAAGGTGTCAAAAATTTTAAAAGATTTACCAATTGTACACTACAAGAACTTGCAAAGGTATCCTCATATAACGCACTTCAAGACCTACATATTTACGATAAGGGAAGGATTGAAGTTGGTTATTACGCAAACCTTGTCATTTTAGACAAAGACCTGAACGTGAAAGAAACCATATTCGAAGGTGAAAAGGTATTTTAAACATTGTGTGCTATAATAAAACATAGCAAAAATAGTTTTTCTTTACTGGGCGGGCTGCGGGGCAAAGCAGCCATACTCTTTTATCCTTATGGTTTGCTGTAGTATGCAAAGTAGATCTTTAAAAGATTTTGACCTTGAATTTGGGGATCTTAAGGGGTTAACCCCTTAATGTTTGGCGAAGGGGCGCTAAATAAAAGTTAGAGTATATAAAGAAAGTATAAAAAATGGAGGTATAATTTTTGGAAAACAAAGAAAACAGTTTTGATGTTATTGTTGTAGGAGCAGGTCATGCCGGTATAGAAGCTGCTTTAGCCTCTGCTAAAATGGGAATGAATACTTTAATATTGAACATAAATTTAGACACTCTAGGATGGGCTCCTTGTAATCCTGCTATCGGAGGACCCGCTAAGGGTGTTGTTACTAGAGAGATAGATGCGCTTGGCGGAGTACAAGCGAAGGTAACAGACGAAACGATGATCAACATCAGAATGCTCAATACAAGTAAAGGCATTGCTGTTAGGGCTTTAAGAGCTCAAATTGATAAGTATGATTACTCACAAAAAATGAAAGAAATCTTAGAATCTACAGACAATTTGATTCTAAGACACGGAATAGCGAAAAGTATTTTAGTAGAAAACGGTAAAGTAGTCGGGTTAGAAACAGAATTAGGAATGAAATACTTTGCTAAAGCTGTGATTTTAACTACAGGAACATTTTTGAGAGGCAAAATCTTTGTTGGTAGGAACGCTTTTGAAGCTGGTAGAATGGGAGAACTTCCTGCAAATTCCTTGACATATTCTTTGATTAAAGAAGGTTTAGAAGTATCGAGATTTAAAACGGGGACACCCGCCAGGGTCAGGAAAGACTCTATCGATTTTTCTAAGTTTGATATTCAAGAAACGTCCGATGAACCTCTGTCTTTTTCTTATTGGAGTAAGCCAAAAGTTTTATCGAAGGATTACCCTTGTTATTTAGGGAGAACCAACAGCAAGACCCACGAAGTTATTAGAAAATATATTGCATTCTCTCCTTTGTATGGAGATGTAAAATTAATCCAGTCCATTGGTCCTAGGTATTGCCCTTCCATTGAAGATAAAGTTATGAAATTCAATAAGGATACCCATCAATTTTTCCTTGAACCGGAATCTAAACACTCTAAAGAGATCTATTTAAATGGATTGAGTACGAGTTTACCTTTTGAAGCGCAGATTGAGATTTTGAAAACAATACCTGGTTTAGAAAAAGCTATAATTGAAAGGCCCGCTTATGCTGTTGAATACGATTTTGTTAATCCGAATCAATTAAAACACAACCTTGAAACAAAAAAAATAGAAGGATTATTCTTAGCTGGCCAAATCAATGGTACAAGCGGTTACGAAGAAGCCGCAGGTCAAGGGCTTATGGCGGGAATTAATGCTGCTTTAAAAATTAGGGGAGAAGAACCTTTTGTTCTTGACAGGTCCGAAGCTTACCTTGGGGTTCTTATCGACGACCTTATCACAAAAGGAGTAGATGAGCCATACAGATTGCTAACTTCCCGTGCTGAATACAGGTTGTTACTCAGACATGATAATGCTCATTTAAGGTTGTATAAGTATGGATATAAATATGGTTTATTGAGTAGAGAACAATACGATCAGCTTAACAGATTAGAAAACCTAATAAATCAACAAATTGAGAGGCTGGAACAAATTAAAGTATCACCTAATCAAGTTAACAACATTTTAGTCTCAAAAGGCTCTTCAAAAATCACTCAACCTGTTCACATGAGTGAATTACTCAAAAGAAGCGAAATATCTTATGCTGATTTAAAACATTTCGACGAAGAAGCAGTTGAAGAAAAAGAAGTGATAGAACAAATCGACATTCACTTCAAATATAACGGATATTTTCAAAGGATGCAGGATGAGATCGCAAAAATGAAAGAGCTCGAAAAAGAAAAGATTCCGAAAGATATAAATTTTGACGAAATCAATAATTTAGCCTACGAAGCGAAGGAAAAATTAAAAAATATTCGTCCAGAAACTTTTGGACAACTCCTAAGAATTCCTGGCATAAATCCAGCCGATGCTATAAACTTAAGGATTTATTTGAAGCAAAAAGATAAAATAAGGTAGTTAAAATTAAAACCGCCCCAACATTTTATAGGGGCGGTTTTAATTTTATTTTACTGTGTATTTTAAGATAAAGACATCTTTGTTAGCATCGGCCCCTAGATCTGGTGATTGAGAATACCCAGCGACATAAAGGTTACCATTATTATCAATATCGAGGGCATAAGCGACATCATCGCCGTATCCACCAAGAGACTTTTCGCTCAGTAAATTACCGTTATTATCGTATTCAAGTATAGCAAAATCTTTGTCTCCATTAAGGGTTGTAACATATCCTGCAACGTATATTTTTCCATTGGGGCCTACGGCAACTGAATAACCGTGATCACTTTCAACATCTCCATAAAAACTTTCCCACAAAATATTTCCATCGGGGTTAACTTTTACAACATAGATATCTGACCATTTTGTCTTCCATGAACCTTCATAACCAACTGCTACGTATCCTCCGGGTACTTCTTTAACATCGAACCCTCTAGCATAATCTCTGGGAGCAAAAACTTTTGTCCAGATTTCTTCTCCATTGAGATCAATCTTAGCCAGATAGAACTTAGTTCTATTTTCAAATAGCTCTACCACGGCACCGGCAACGATGAAGTTACCGTCTGAAGTTTTTTGAATACTCGAAGGTTTTGTGTCGGAACCTGGAACAAAATAAGGGAGCCACTTTTCAAATACAACTTCCCCTTCTTTATTAAATTTTACCATTTTACCTCGCATGTTTAATGTATCAGGATCGGAACCGTAGCCTACTACAACAAAACCATCCTCTACTTCTACAACAGCTGTGCCTTTGTCATTACCTAGTTTATTAATATTAGTAGAGAATTTGTTTTTACCTATTTTTGATACATAGAAATCTAAATCACTACCATAAGAGCCCGAAGTTCCAACTATAAGGATATCCCCATCCAAAGTTAGAATCCCTTGATTTGCCCAATCGTTGTAATTTCCACCCAACTTGTTTTCATAAACGACGTTACCCTTTTGATCAAATTTCAAAATTAAAATATCTTCGTTGAATCCTTTTTCGTTGGTGTATCCAAAAAGGTACACACCGTCATCTGTAGATTTTACATCGAAGATTTCCTGAGATCCACCAAGGGTGTATACTCTTCCCCAATCAAGGGTTAAAGAAGCCATCGTAAAAAGAGATACTGTTAACACCAATACCAAAACAATTTTTGATTTCACCACAATCCCTCCTATCTTTTCTTTATATAATTTACCACCTATAAAAATTTTTAAAAACCTCTTTCAATCACATTTCTAAATTCGAAAATATTTGCCTCAATATTCGGATATATTGAAACTATCTTAGCATCCCCTGGCCCCTCTTGAACTCAAAATGAAAATTACAGAAAACACATTCTTTTTTATTATATCATAAAAATTAAAAATTGCACAACAATTTATTTATAGAATACCAAAACTTTTACCTATTTTTTCAAACTTGTTTAAAGCAAAGTTTAAGTCTTCTTTACTGTGTAATGCGCTTATCATTACCCTTATCCTGGCTTTTCCTTTTGGAACGGTGGGATAAACTATACTAGACGCAAAAATTCCTTCTTCATATAGTTTTGAGCTAAATTCTTTTGTTTTCTTTTCATCATAGATCATTACAGGGGTTATAGGGGTTTCAGTACCTCCAATATCATACCCCATTTCTTTTATCTTACTTTGAAAATATTTAGCGTTATCCCACAGTTTTTTCACTAAATCGTTAGATTCATAAAGTGTTTTTATCGCTTCTAATGCTGCAGCCGTTTCTGCTGGAGACAAAGAGCTAGAAAATAGAAATGGTCTTGCTTGTTGTTTCAAATAATCAATTAATACTTTTTTACCTGCGATGAATCCACCTACAACACCAAAGGCTTTCGATAAAGTTCCAATTTCTATATCCACTTCCTCTGTCAAATTGAAATGATCCGCTATTCCTCTACCGTTTTCTCCTAGTACTCCTTCCCCATGTGCATCATCCACCATTACTAAAGCATCATATTTTTTGGCTAATTCTACAATTCCTGGTAGAGGCGCAATATCTCCATCCATACTAAAAACACCGTCAGTTATAATTAATTTTCTTCTACAATTATCCCTTTGAGCCTTAACAAGCTGCTCTTCCAAGGAGTTTAAATCTTTATGTTTCCAAATATATCTTTTTGCCTTTGATAATCTAACCCCGTCTATTATGCTAGCGTGGTTAAGTTCATCTGATAAAATACCATCTTCTTCGTTTGTTATAGTAGGAATAACTGCTTGATTTGCGTTGAATCCAGATTGAACAACAAGGGTGGCCTCTACTTTTTTAAATTCAGCTAATTTTTCTTCTAATTCTTCATGAATCTTCATAGTGCCAGCTATTGTCCTAACCGCTCCTGGGCCTACACCCCAACTTTTAATTGCATTAATAGCGGCTTCTTTTAATCTTTCATTGTTTGCCAAACCCAAATAATTGTTAGAACACATATTTAAAACCTTTTTACCATTAATATTGATCCAAGCTCCCTGTGCACTTTCAAGTGTTCTTATAGTGATACGTAAACCAGCATCTTCACGCTTTTTCAAATCTTCTTCCAATTGATTATAAAAATCCATAATCAAACCTCCTCTTTGGCAAAGTTTAAAACAATCTTACCACTTTTCCCACTGGCCATCAATTCAAAAGCCTCTTCAAAATTTTCAAAGTCAAATTCATGGGTTACGATTTTACTTAAATCCAATTTATGATATTTCAACCAGTTTATTGCCATATACCACGTTTCAAACATCTTTCTTCCGGTAATGGTGTGAATAGTTAGATTTTTAAAAACAGCGGTATTCATTTCGAACTTTACCTTACTTTCAGGATAAACCCCTAATATAGATGCCACTCCAGTGTTTTTTAAGGATTTTATGCCATCATTCAAAGCGTTTTCATTTCCTGACATTTCAAGAAAAACGTCCGCTCCCAATCCAGAGGTTATTTTTAGCACTTCATCAACTAAAGACTTCTCCTTTGGATTTATAACTAAATCAGCTCCCAACGATTTTGCCATATTGATCCTATAATCAGAAGGTTCACTCACTACAACATAAGCTGCTCCAGATAATTTAGCAATTTCTATTGCCATAGCACCAATAGGTCCCGCACCAGTAATCAAAACTACCTTACCTCTTAAATCGGCTGCGGTTGTCGTAAAAATCGCATTTCCTAAAGGTTCCATTACAGATGCATATTTCAAAGGTATGCCTTCGTCTATTTTAATCAAAACTTTATCTGGAATAACAGCATATTCAGAAAAGACTCCGTCTCTATCCACTCCTAAAATTTCTAAATTCTGGCATACATGCATGTTACCTGTTCTACACTGATAACAATAACCACAAGGGATATGGCTGTCTGAAACAACTAAATCTCCAGATTTAACGTTTTTAACTTCATTTCCAACTTCAATTACTCTTCCTACAAATTCATGTCCATCGATTTGTGGGAAACGCTTAATACGATCTTTTGCCCAATCATTCCACTCGTAAATATGCACATCAGTCCCACATATCGACACCTTCAAAATCTTAATCTTTACATCGTGTGGAGACTGTAAAGAAGGTTCTTCTACTTCCACTAGGGTTAGCCCTTTCCCTGGTTTAGATTTTACAATAGCCTTCATTTTTTTCACTCTCCTTAAAGAAATGACTACTATATATAGTTTAACTCATCATGAAATTTTTTTCAAACCTCGGGAGAGTAATTTATAGTCAAAAATTGACAATAATAGGTGATTATGGTCAATTAAAACAAAATTAGCAAGTAACTTTATAATTCATAAACCACATTTCCGTTTATCAGTGTCTTTTCTACCACGCTTCTGGGATCAAAAGGATGACCGCTCCATAACACCAAATCCGCATCCTTGTTTTCATCAATCGTTCCTAAATGCTTTTCTACCTTTAGGATTTTCGCTGGATTTATTGTTAACATTTTTAGCAAATCTTCTTCTTTGGCTCCATACCTTAAAGCAGTAGCTGCTTGTATTGAAGCGTGTTCTAAATGTGTTACTGGATGATCACACATCAACGCCGCCAAGATACCTTTCTGATTAATAATTTTTATCGACTCAAACCGCATATCCCTTGTTTCCAACTTTGTTCTAAAACCCAGTAGAGGGCCCAAAATCAACGGAATATTTTTTTCTTTGATAAAATCAGGAATCTTATAAGCCTCTGTAGCATGTTCAATAACAAGATCAAACCCAAACTCTTCAGATAACCTTATCGCCGTTAAAATATCGTCTTTTCTGTGCGCATGAATCCTTGCGGGAATTTGCTTATTTAGAACTTTCTCACCAATTTCAAATTTAATATCTGTTTCAGTGAAAGGCTTCCCTTCTTTTTCTGTGGTTTTCTTCTTTTCAATATAGTTTCTAACTTTTGTAAAATAATCTCTAATTATGGCGGCATTTCCTAACCTAGTAGAGGGAGTTTTGTTGAAAGAACCATAGACTCTTTTAGGATTTTCTCCTAAAGCCATTTTAAGACCAGCTGGTTCTCTTAAAATAGCTTCATCGGTTATTTGAGAATTTAACTTAACTATAGCACCTTGTCCTCCAACAGGGTTTGCACTACCTGGTACTATCATCACCGTTGTAACTCCCCCAGATAGAGCTCTTTTTATAGCAGCATCTTCCGGATAATAGGCATCAATCGCCCTAACTTGTGGTGTAACAGGGTCTGTCGCTTCATTACCATCTTGGTAAGCTGCTCCAACACCCTCCTCAAACAAACCAATATGGGAATGAGCATCGATAAATCCTGGTAAAATATACTTATTTGTTGCATCTATCATCTCGTCTGCTTTAACTTGTAGATCTTTCCCTACTTGCTTGATTGTACCATTTTCTATCAAAATATCTCCAACAAAAGGTTCTCTAGAAATAGGATAAATGTATCCATTTTTCAATAAAAGTGTTTTCATAAAAATATTCCCCCTTTAAGTATTATTCTTTTGCTAATACCTTTAGAAAGCTTCTTTAGCGCCCCTTTGCTCCGCTCCCCACCCATTTTTAATCAGAAAAAAACGAAATTTATATATATCGCCGAAATTAAAATATTCCCCAATACTATTATTAAACCATATTTTGCAAATTCCCAAAATGAAATTGTTTTTCCTTTAAATTGTGTTAAAAAACCTAACGCTATAACATTTGCCGAAGCAGCTATAGGAGTTAAGTTCCCTCCTAAACAAGCCCCCAAAGATAACGAGTACCAAATAGAATCGATACTAGCAAAAACGGAAGACCCGGAAATAGTCAATTTTTCAACGACAGGTATCATTGCAGCTGTTAAAGGAACATTATTCATGAAACCAGTAAAGAAGGAAGAAATTATTAGGATAGAAAAACTAAAAATAAGTAAAGAATTACCAGAAAAATCGACCAGAATGTTAGAAAAAATGCTAATTATACCAGTTTCTTCAAGTGCTCCTGCTATTAAAAATAAAGCGAAGAAAAATAGAATATTTTCCCATTCAACATTAGATAATGTATCTTTCAAATCTTTTGGCCTAAGAATAAATAACGAGAAAAACCCTGCAGCTAAGGCAACGGTTGAACTTTCTAAATTAAGTTCATGCTGCAATGCAAAAGCGAAGATAACTGCTCCAAACAAAAGTATAGACAAGATAAATTCTTTTTTGTCTTCTACAATGTGGGATACATCAAAATTTTTAACCGCTTCTTTATCTATTTTAATTGATAAATCTTTTTTGAAGAAGTATATCAATAAGATAATGACGAATATTAAATTAACTATTGTGATAGGATACATAATAAGCGCAAACTCTGTGAAAGAATAACCTGCCGCAGACGCAATCATAATATTAGGAGGATCTCCAATTATTGTTGCCATGCCTCCAATATTGGATGCAAAAATTTCCCCTAAAACAAAAGGTAGATAATTAATATTTAAAGAATCAGTAATAGCAAAAGTCATTGGGATGAAAACTAAAATAGTTGTAACGTTGTCAATAAATCCGGAAAATAAAGCAACCAAAAAGATTAAAGAAATGAATAAGGTGTATGTATTGTTCCCAAACAATTTTAACATCGAGAGGCCTAGAAATGTAAATATACCAGTCTTTCTTAAAGTTTCAACAAACACCATCATTCCTAGCAACAATAAGAGAGTGTTAAAATCTATGTACTCTTTTATTGCACCAATTTGATCGGAGAATACACCTGCGCCTAATAAAAATATAGCCCCCAACATAGCAATAAGAGTTCTATCTATTTTCTGAAAAACCATTCCTAAAATAACTATTATGAAGACTATTAAAGATGTTATAGCATATATTGACATATAATTCCTCCGAAAGGCAGCCATACTTTTTTACATATTTTTTAGGGAATTTAGTTTCCCCAACTAATTATAGTTTAAAAAAAAAACAAAGTCAAATATATATAAATCTCCTTGTAATTCACATTGCAGGCGTTTAATACAGTGATGGACGTTATCAGTCTGCTGTTGTATAATTGTATAGAAGATATAAAGGTTGGTGAAGAAATGATTTTTATAAAATTTATCGTTTTAATTATTCTCTATTATTTACTTATTTATACGATTAGTAGATTTCTTTTAAAAAGAAAAGATGTTTACTTGGGTAATTTAATTTTAGGAATATTCAATATAGCCATTTCAATCTTTCTTATCTATCTTTCAACAATAAACTTCCAACAAGCAGGATTTCAAACTGGGAATTTTAAAAAAGGGTTTATTATGCTTCTAATCTCTTTTGTTTTAATATTGGGATCTTTAGGTAGTATGAGGAAGATGTCTCTTTCTGATCTCATGAATATTCCTTACGGAAATTTCAAAAATAACAAAATTATATTATTACATGTTTGGTTAGTCGTGGGGCCAGCAGAAGAATTGTTTTTTAGAGGCTTTATCCAAGGGAATCTAAGAATGATTTTACAGGATTCTATTTTTTCTATTGAATTTGCAACGATCATAGCAACTATACTTTTTGTTTTAGCCCACTTCAACAACCTTTTCTTTGGCAGAGAAAATATCAAACAATTTACAAGTCTTTTAGCAGGAAGAATCATAATGGGATCGATTTTGGGATATACCTTTCAAATTACAAATAGCTTGATCTATCCCATTATAATACATACCCTCTCTGATGGACTCACTATCACTTACTTAATTATCTTAAAGAGAAGATTCATAAATAATTATCACTCTTAGATAACAAATGATAAAATGTTTTATTATAATTAAATTTAGTATATATATGATCTTCTATTATAGCTAAAAATAAAAAAGAACATTTTTTTAAAAAAGTCTTGACATATTCGATTCTTTGGTTGTATAATTTTAATGAAAAGAATGAACAGTGAAAAAGGAGGCGATGACAAATGTTAGAAAGGAGAAGAGAGGATAGAGAAGGTTTGTTATCACCATTTGATTTCTTCAATAGAGAGTTTGAGGATTTCTTTAGATCATTGCCCTTTGGAACAACATCACGAGGAGAGATGGATGTTTATGAAACTGACAACGATTACATTGTAGAATGTGAATTACCAGGTTTAAACAAAAAAGATATAAAAGTTCAATTGAAAAACGATCTATTAACCATATCCGCAGAAAAGAAAGCATCCGATGAAGTAAGGACTGGAAACGTGTATAGGAGAGAAAGATACTTTGGTAGAATTGAACGATCCATAAGGCTTCCAGAGTACATTGATAAAGACAAAATTAAAGCTGAATATGAAAATGGAGTTTTAAAATTAACTATACCAAAAGTTGATTCAGCTAAAGGTGAAGGAAAAGAAATTAAAATACAATAAGAATAATGATAATACGTAAAAAGGCAGGCGTATGCCTGCTTTTTATTTATAATTGAACAGGGTAATTTTAAATCTATCTTTGTCCGTTCTTCAGGAAGATTAGTCATATCAACAATTAGAGCTTTATTTTTTTATTCTATGATAATAATTACAAAATAATGTAAATAAATTTCCTTAATAAATCTTAATTATGGTATAATAAAATATAAAAGAAGAAGACATTCAGTTAAAAGGAGGAGATACCCATGGAGCGCATTGTGAAGTTTAACTTTGGAGAAGAAGAGATTGAAATAACCGATTTAACACCTTTTCCAATCTTGCTTTGTGAGTTCTTGTATGAAGGAGATTTTGAGTTAATGAAGGCTGATTTAAAAAACAACTCAAAATTTATTGAAGAAACAAAGAAAATCGAAAAACTTGTTGACCACTTACCCGGTTTAACTTCTAACTTTGTGATTTATCCCTTCGTTCTTTCCGAATTTTTGTCTTACTTTTCTGAATTCAAAATTAATTACTCCGACTTGGTACATATATCTTTGAATGGACTATTCGATACGGTTTTATTAGAAGCTGATAAAAAGAATTTCGATTTCGTGAAAGATGTAGTCAATTTTATACTCAAAATTGATCCCAGTTTCGCTCCCGCCTACGAATTAATGGGTTCAGTTTTAGTAGAAAAAGGTGAGATGGAAGAAGGGGAAGAGTATTTAGAAAAAGCTGTTAAATTAGACCCTTGGAATATAGCTGCTTTGTCTGAATTAGGTGAATTATACTTTAATTTAGGTGAATACGAAAAGGCAGCTGATATTTGGAAAAAAGAGTTAGAGTTCTCCCCCAACAATTATGTAACCTACTTCATGATTGCAGATGCTTACATGCAAAAAGGAGATTATGAAAAAGCCGCCCACGTTTTAGAAAAATTTTTAAATAGATTTCCGAACAGCGTATTGGGTAAGTATGAGTTAGCTACTATATACGAGAAGTTATCGAGAATTACTGAAGCAAATGAGCTCAAAGAGGAAATTCTCAATACAAGACCTGAATATTCTACCGACATAGAGGTATGGGCTAAGGTAATGTTTGAAAATGGTAAATATAAAGAAGTTCAAAACTTTTTAGAAAAATATATAGACCAAGATAAAGAAAATGAACATTTCAAGTTGTTATTAGTTATACCCTACTTAAAAGTTAAGAAATTTGATGAAGCCAAAAATATATACCAAGAAATAAAAGATAAGTACATGTGGTACATCTATGGACTTGAGGAAATTCTGAATAAAAATTTAACGAAAGAGGAAATGGAAGTAATAAAAAGGGTGTAAAAATACTACACACAAATAAAAAGGTTCTAATTATCCTTTTATCTTATATAATTGTAAATATTTTTGTCATACTCACTTCTCCTAACTGGCAAAATATTCTTTTTGCTAATAGTCTCTTGTATATAGGGCTATATGATTATTTTGCCTTTATCATACCAGATTTAGGAATAATAGCTATTTTATTGATTGCATTCTTCAACTTTGAATCCATTAATCTTCTGTATATGATCATTATCTTTTTAATCACTTTTTATTATTGGAGAAATGGAAAAATGGGTTTTGGAGACGTGAAACTTCTATCAGTTCTTTCTCTTCTATTAGGCATTTATATATTTCCTCTGATAATCATCAGCACAATTCTAATCATTTTATCGAACAAAAAAAAGGCAATCAAAAAAGTTCCACTTGGTTTTTATATAATGTTGAGTACATTCATCTTATATATTTTTAGGGGGTTTTATAATACTTTATGATATCTTCACATCTTTTATAGAAATTCCAGGTATTTTTATCTCCCTCTGCATAATATTTTTAATTATCCAACTAATAAGAAGGAAGAAAATATCTTTTCCTCTTTTAACGCTTTGCGTTGTAATCTATATATTTTCTTCTGGATGGTTTGCAAAAATAATCGTTTTACCTTTAGAAAATAGATATCCGCCTGTGGATGTTTCTCAGTTGCATAATACTCAAGAAAAAGGAGCAATAGTTATACTCGGGGGTGGAATAATTCCCGAAACTCCAAGAAAAGGATCAGGGGAGTTATCCGATAGCGCTATGAAAAGGGTATATGAAGGTTTCTTACTTTACAAAAATTTACAGCTTCCTATAGTTGTAACTGGTGGAAACCCCCTAGGTACTGAGATACCAGAAGCTCAAATCATGAAAGAAGAATTGTTAAAAATGGGAGTCCAACCAAACGGTATTTTTGTAGAACCACTTGCTAAAAACACCAAACAAAACGTGGAATTTACGCTTAAACTACTGGAAGACAATGAAGTACAAAGAATATATTTAGTCACCAGTGCAATACATTTAACAAGAGCTATGAATTATTTCAAAACTTACACAAACATTGATGTTGTTCCTGTTCCCACAGATTATAAGGTTTCCCGAGAAGAATTGAAATGGTATGACTTTTTACCAGATATGAGATTCCTAGAAGCAACTTCTTCTGCTTGGCATGAATACTTAGGATTGGTCAAATTTAAGATCGGTGGCTAAAATTAAGACCAAGCCGGCCAAAGAAGGGGGCGGGCTGCAGGGGCAAATGGGGTTAGACTCTTTTATCCTTATAGGGCTGGCTGCGGGGCGAAGGGGAACTTTATAACAAACTTTCAAAGGAGGGTCAAAAATGGTCGAAAACAACAAGACACCTAACGAGTTTACCAATTATATAGTAAACGCATTGAAATTATCACCTTCAAATACCGCGATATTGTGTGTTGATTGTCAAAACGGATTTACCGAAAGGTGCCCTACTGAACTTCCAGTAGCTGGAACAACTGAAGAGTGGATAGATCAGGTAAACGAATTTTTAAATTTAATGAAAGATAAAGATTTTAAGATCTTTGCCAGTATGGATGATCACCCTGAAAATCACATCTCTTTTGAAAAATGGCCTCCTCACTGTATAAAGGGTACCTATGGAAACCAACTATTTATAAACACTTATGATTTCGTTATAAAAAAAGGCGAAGAAATAGATGGAGACAGCTATTCAGCATTTTACAAAGACATTGAAAAAAGAATTGAATCGGAATTAGACGAACTTTTGAAAAAGCATAAAATAGAAAATTTAGTTGTTTTAGGATTAGCAGGAGATGTATGCGTAATAGCAACGATAGAAGATGCGTTAAAAAGAGGATATAGGGTATTCCCAGTAAGTGAATATATAAAAGCTGTTAACAAAAAGGATATTAAAGAAATCGTTGAAGAAAAATTTGGTAGAATAATCTAGATTTAAAAAATACGGGGAACAACCCCGTATTCTTGGTCGGAGCGACTGGATTTGAACCAGCGACCTTCAACACCCCATGCTGACGCGCTACCAACTGCGCTACGCTCCGGTTTACTCTAAAAAAATTATATCACATTTTCTAATGAACGTCAAATTTTTAGGAAATATTCCGCTTTTTCAATTGATAAGGTATGAATAGGTAAAACATTCCAAGTATGCTAGTTATTATTCCTAAACGAGAAAATCAATTTTGTAAAAAAAGGTGAATACATAATGGGTTCTATTTTATGGGTTCTTGAATCAACGGAAAAATACAGATTCCCTTACAGGGTAACCATTAGAAAAGAAGAAAAAGTAATATTAGCGTTATTTGTCCAGGACAAGTGGCCAGGTGCTGGTAAAAATATCTTTTGCATAAGAGACACGGAAAAAACATCGAGCAATTACCAAGAAATTGAAAGAGTTCCAATTATATCGATAAATCGCTATGGAAAAAGGTTGTCGGTAGTTCTTGACAGAACCCAAAACAAAAGATGTGACTTTCTCTTTTTAAAAAAGAAATATAAAAATAAAGAAGGAGAATATGAACAGATATTTTGGAGAACAGAACAAGGACTGAAAGAACATCGTCCTAAAGTTAAACTAACAGCGAAGGGGGATCATCATCTTCATATATTGATCGACATAAATGAGAAATATCCATGGAAATTCGCCAATTGTAACGTTGAAAGAGCACAGCTTAAAGCCGGTGATTATGCCTTATTAAATGAAAGCGGGATAATAGCTGTAGCTGAAAGAAAAACCTTTAACAATTTTATTGCAGATATTGGAAATTTGTCACTTTTACACATGAAACTTGGAGAATTAGCTAAGTACAAACATTCTGCTTTCGTTGTTGAAGCAAATTACTCTGATTTTTTGAATCCTAGCAAGCTGAAGGTGTACACACCATCCTATTTATCTAAAGTTTTAGCGGAGATTTTTGCTTATCATCCTGGTTTTCAAATAATATTCGCTGGGAACAGGAAATTGGCAAATGAATGGACTTTACGTTTCTTTCAAGCGGTCATATCACATGAAAAGGACAACATCCCTACTATTGTTTCAGAAGAAGCATCTAAATATGAAACTAAAAAAGATTTTACCGGGGGCATATACTACGATATAAGAAGAGAAATACTTGAAAATACTGAGGATACTTTCACTATAAATACACTTAGAAAAAAATTCCCATTAACTTCTGACACTAAGATTAGAAAAGTATTGAACGATCTCAGAAAAGAAGGTTATATAGAAAATTTTGGTCAAGGCAAAAAAAGTGTGTGGAAAAAAACATAGATGGGGGATATATTTTATAAAAAAAGAAAAATTTATTTTATAAAGAATCGATTTTCACACTTCTTCAAATCTAAAAGAATACCACCCGTTAGGAAAAGGATCTTTTTATTTTTTAATTTAATTGTACTAAAAGACTCAATATATTTATTACAATAAAAATTTAACTTAACAATGTTTCTATGATATAATTTCTCAAAGTACAAAATATAAAATATGCTAAAAATCGGAGGGATAATCTTGAGATTTTCCAAACTATATGCTCCTACTTTAAAAGAAACTCCATCTGATTCTGATATAAAAAGTTACGAGTTATTGATCAGAGGAGGGTTTATAAGAAAGATTGCATCAGGTGTTTACAGTTATCTTCCTCTTGGATGGAAGGTCATAAGAAAAATCGAACAGATAGTCAGAAAAGAAATGGAAAAGATAGGTTCTCAAGAGATCATGCTACCCATAATACATCCTGCAGAGCTCTGGAAAACGACGGGAAGATGGGAAGATTACGGACCAGAATTGATGAAACTCAAGGACAGACACGATAGAGAGTTTACTTTAGGTCCTACGCATGAAGAAATCATCACATTTTTGATGAAAAATGAGCTCAGATCGTACAAACAGTTCCCCGTCAACCTTTTTCAAATAGCCACTAAATTTAGAGATGAAATAAGGCCAAGGTTTGGGGTGTTAAGGGCAAGAGAGTTCATCATGAAAGACGCCTACACCTTTCACACCGACTACAACTCATTGCATGAATCTTATCAACGTTTCTATGATGCCTACGAAAACATCTTAAAAAGAATAGGTTTGAGATATGTAGTTGTAGAAGCGGATACCGGTGCAATTGGTGGTTCTTTCTCACATGAATTTCACGTACTGGCGCAAAATGGCGAAGGTGAAATATTTTACTGTGAAGAATGTGGCTATGCAGCCAGTGATGAAAAGGCTAGATCAAGCGAAAATTTTTCTATAGTTGATGATGAAGTCCTCAAAGAAATGGAAAAAGTTGATACTCAACACGCCAAAAGCATCGAAGAAGTCGCAAAATTCTTGAACGTTTCTGAAAAGAAGTTAATAAAATCGATACTGCTAAGATCCAGTAAAGGATGGGTGATGGCTCTAATTAGAGGCGACTATGAGATAAACTTAGCCAAGGTCAGATCAGTTCTTCAAGATCAAAGTCTAGAACTAGCCGATCCACAAGACGTTCTAAAAGAATTTGGTGTAAACGTTGGATTTATAGGTCCAGTAAACATTCCAGAAAATGTCAAGATAATTGCAGATCTAAGTGTAAAATCCATAAAAAATGGTGTTATAGGGGCTATGGAAGAAAAAAAGCATTACCTCAATGCCAACCCTAATAGAGATTTCAGAATAGATTTGATAGCAGACATTAGATACGTAAAAGAAGGCGAAAAATGTCCAACACAAGGATGTAATTCCACACTCAAGCGGACAAGAGGCATAGAAGTGGGCCAAATTTTTGAACTAGGCGACAAATACTCTTCAAAAATGAACGCGGTATTCACCGATGAAAATGGAGAACAAAAACCTTACATAATGGGGTGCTATGGCTGGGGGGTATCAAGAACCCTAGGGGCTATAGTGGAACAATTAAACGATGAAAACGGAATAATCTGGCCCAAAAGCGTTGCACCTTTTGAGGTTGCAATAATACCTGTTGCCATGAACGATGAAGCTATCGTAAGCACAGCGCAAGAGATCTACGACTACTTTTTAAAAGAAGGAATAGACGTTATTATAGACGATAGAGAAGTCTCCGCTGGATTTAAGTTCAAAGATATAGATCTAATCGGAGTACCTATAAAAATTATTATAGGCAAACGTTTAAAAGAAGGAAAAATCGAGTTAAAACAAAGAGATAAAGAAGAAAGCACATTGATAGAGTTCAAAAACGTAAAAGAATTATACGATAAAGTAAAAGAAACATTAGAAAACTATGATCCAACTCAAAATTTAACAATCTAACACATTCCTTATGGGTGGGGAGCGGGGGAAGGGCGCTAATAAAATTATTAATAAAGATATCACTCCTCCTAAAGTAAAAAAGAGGAGTGATATCTCTTTTAAATACTCAAAAATTTACCTTCTACAACTACTTCAATATTTCTTTTAGTTCTTCTATGGTTATCTCTAACAAGTTATTTCCTATATAATCCTTTGTCTTTTTGCCCGCCTCTCTTATCCTATCTTTTAACTCTTCGGTTAATCGTCTACCAAATCTTCTGTTTAATATTTTAATTGTCAATTCTTTTTCTCCTTCTTCAAAGCCTTCTTCAAATAATGAAGTTCCGATCTTTGTCATTCGTATCACCTCTTTCAGTTTGTTTATGTATTCATCCATTACATAATTATCAGAGAACCCTAATAACGATCCTATTACCGCTTCTTTTTTGTCTTCATCTGGTATTTTGATCGCTAACTCAAAGACATCTTTTGTCACTTCTTCTTCACTTTTTTCGTTTCTCATCAAGGGCAAGAATACTAACTCCATATTTGCCGTGAGGCTGTTTTCTTCTAGATCTTTATCCGTTGGTTCTTCTTCTTTTTCTATCTTTTCTTTTATCTCTTCATACCTTTTTATTCCATCGTACTTTGTCATAAATACTTGTTGTACTTTGTATTTATTTGATCCCATGTCCAATTCACTTTCTGCACTTTCGTATTTCCCTGAGTACATTACCACCGTATTTATCTTTTTTCTTTCTTTTTGGTATAACGCTGTGTCGTATTGTGCAAATCTTAGTAAGTCTGCTTTTTTCCATGTGGAAACGTCATTTGCTTCGCAAATGAGGTTTTGGAAAGTGTTTTAGAAGCATTACAAGTGAAACTTTTTGCACAAACCAGCAAAATCCGTGTTTTGGTTTGATACGTTGATTACTGGAATGTCTATTGGTTTTACTGAAATTATCTTTGGAAAGTTGAGTTCATGATATTCGGCGGTTTCGTCTTTGTGAATGTTTCCCGTTCTGTTAGTGTCTTTCATTGTTCCCCCTTGATAGTTTATTGAAGTATTTAAATTGTATCATATGTTTTTGAAAATCGCTTTAGATCATAATTAATTGTCATCGAAATAGGGTGATGTTTAGATTTATTCATGTCTTTGAAATTGATTTGTTTTTCGTTAAATGAATGTTATATAATTTATTCCTAAGAACTTTTATTTCTTCGCTTAATTTTACCATATTCAAGCTTTTGTGTGTTTTATTTATTATTATAACAACATTTCAAAGACATCGAATTATCATCTAACCAATTTATTTCATGAACACCTAATATGATCTAATGAATATTAATAAATGGTTAAAAAGTCGCTGGAGTAGCATTGAAATTTGATGGTGGAAAAGAAATTAATTAAAAACTTGGAATACAAACTTATTAAACCATTGATTGGGGGGTTAGAAAGGATATGAGTAACTTCAACTTTCCAAAAGGTTCGGAATGGAGAAAATGGGATTTACAAATTCACGTTCCAGGATCTAAACATGCAGACCAGTACAGCACAAAAAAAGGTAATGATGTTTGGGAAAAATTTATTGAATATATCAAGAATTCTGATATAACTGTTTTTGGTATTACTGATTATTTTTCTGTCGTAGGTTACGAAACATTCCGGGATAAAATCAAAAATATTGAAGAATTGAAAAATAAGCAGTTTTTTCCTTGCGTCGAACTTCGACTGGATATCAACGTTAATATAGATTCAGAGCAATTACAATGCCATTTAATTTTTGATAGTAATTACGATATTAACAAAATAAAGGATTTTCTCGCTCATCTTCCTCTGAAGAATAAAATGCCAAACGGTGCTGTTGCTTATTGTACTGAGGATGACATTACAGCCTGTGGCGGTTACGATAAAATTAGTATCACGAAAGAAAAACTTGAAGAATCTTTAAAAAGTTCTTTTGGAAATGATCGCCCATTCTTAATCGCTGGTGTAGCCAGTGGTATGGGCAGTAATAGAGCAATTGCCAATTCAAACATCAAAAAGGAATTATCGGATATTTTCGATGATTTTTGCGATTTATTTTTTGGCTGTGAGGAAAATAGAGAATATTATCTAAACGAAAGTAGATATGAGAATAAAAGCTTAAAAGCAAAGGCGAAACCGGTCGTTTCTATTTCTGATTGCCATACTCTTGAGGATTGCAAGAATAGATTAGGGAAAAAATATTCAGTACCAAACAATGAGGAGAAAGACCTTGAAAGATACGGTTTTAGCTGGATAAAAGCCGATCCAAACTTTGAAGGCTTGAGACAGATTATTTTTGAACCATTTGATCGGGTTGCTTTTGGTTTCGAAAAACCGGAACTCAAAAGGCCTTACTATCTTATCGATAAAGTGCGATTTCTTGATAATACTGGACAGGGCAACTTTCCCTCTGATGCTATTGAAATAAACCAAAATTTGGTAACCATAATTGGCGGAAAATCAACGGGGAAGTCATTACTTCTTTACTACATAGCTAAAACAATTGACAGAAAAGAAGTAGAAACCAGGTTTGCCGACCTTTCCGAAGCTTCCCAATATGATTTTGATAAATCAGCTGATTTTAATTTTGAAGTGGTTTGGGCAGATGGTGCTAGAATGTATCTAAAAAACACGAAAGGCAGCAATGGTTCGGACGAAAGAAAAATTTTGTATATACCACAAAATTACCTTAACAGACTTTCGGAGGAAAGCACTGGAAGTCGCGACACTATAAACAAGTTCGTCAAAGATGTTCTTCTGCAAGATGAAACTGTCCGAGAAAATTATGAAAACAAACTTACGAGAATTAAGGGATTAACTAAATTAATACCTACCAATGTTGCAGATCTTTATCAAATAAAACAGGAAATTAAAGAGGTAGAAGAAAACATTAAGCAATTTGGTGAAGAGAATGGTATAAAAACATACATCGCCCAATTGAAAAAAGAAGCTGAGGATATCAAAAGTAAATCCGGGCTATCCAATCACGAAATCAAAGATTATGAAGCATTACTTGAAAAAGAAACAGAAACAACCACAAGCATTACTGTTTTATCTGACGATAAAAAGAGTCTCGTGTCTTTCAAACAAAATCTAATGCAGCAGTTAAAAAGTTTAGAGAAATTGTACAATGAACAGTCGTCTTATCTGGGTAATGATGAAATCAAAAAAGAATTCACAAAAGAATTTGATAGAATTGGGCAATTGGGAACCAATCTTTTAACAGCCACTGATAAAGTTATAACTTATGCCGATTCTAAGATTAAAACCCATCAGGAAGAGTTGGAAAAAATCAAAAAAGAGCTTATGCCGTTTATGGCAAAGGTTAAATTACAGGATGAGTTGAAAAAGAAGAATAAGGCCATAAGTGATGAGCAGAACAAGTTAAACAAAATAAACCTTGAAAAGAAAAAGCTTGAGTCAAAAAAGGATCTTTATGAAAAAGAGAAAAAGTATCTTATCGAAACCTATCAGCAAATTTTTAATGTCTACGGAGAGGTAAGAAATGAATTTAAGAGGTACGAAAATAAGTTTGAAGACATATCTTTAAATGTTTTGGTTGGATTTAATGAAAAGGTGTTCAATGAAGAAGTTATCGATGCTTTTTTAAACAAGAGGGATATAAAACGTAATATCAGCAGTATATCATGGAAAGACGAATACGAGTACCACTTCGATCCGAATAAACATCTCTCTTTCATCAGCGAAATTTTTAATGCTGTTGTAGATGAGAAAATAAAGACGGTGAGAAATAGAGCGGCAAAGGATGCCGCAGTAAAGATTTTAGAAAATTATTTTGATTTGGACTTTAAGATTTCATATAAAAACGATCCACTTGATAAAATGTCTCCTGGAAAGAAAGGACTTGTTCTTTTACGGTTCCTTATTGATTTAAGTAATGAAGAATGGCCGATACTTTTGGACCAGCCGGAAGACGATTTAGATAATAGATCGGTATATGATGATCTGGTTTCATTTATCAAAAATAAGAAAAAGAAACGGCAAATAATTATAGTTACACATAATCCTAATTTAGTTGTTGGAGCAGACGCTGAACAAGTTATTGTCGCAAATCAAGAAGGACAGGAAAAAGGGCGAGATAATAAAAAGTTCAAGTTTGAATATATTTCAGGAGCCTTAGAAAACTCCTTTGAGTTGCCAGAAGCTAAACAAAAAGCTATATTATTCAGGAAGGGTATCCGCCAACATGTTTGTGAAGTCCTGGAGGGAGGTCAGATAGCCTTTGAAAAAAGAGAAAAGAAATATGGATTTAGAATCAGTTGAATCTCATACAACCGAATTCAAGTCCTCATGGCGGGACGAATATCTAAAATGGATTTGTGCCTTTGCAAATACCGATGGCGGAAGATTGCTCATCGGAGTTGATGATAATGGTAAGCCTGTTGGCGTCGAAGAATCTAAGAAATTACTTGAGGATTTACCCAATAAATTAAGAGATACCCTTGGCATTATACCAAGTGTCCGATTAGAAAAGGAAAACGGTAAGGAAATAATTATTATAGAAGTTGAGCATTCCTATGTACCAATTTCATATCATGGGAGATTTTATGTTAGAAGCGGAAGCACAATTCAGGAACTAAAAGGCAAGGACCTGACCAGGTTTCTAATATCCAACTCAGGCAAGCACTGGGAAGAGTATATTGAGGAAAATGCTTCTATTGAGGATATAAATAATGAGACAATTGAAAAATTCAAACAAATCGCGATAAAAAGAATTCCATTTGTGAAAGATGAAAATGAGCCGATAAAGGTGCTTGAGAAATTAAATTTGATTAAAAATGGTAAATTAACAAGGGCTGCCCTTTTACTATTCGGTAAAAATCCAAAAAGATTCTGGACAAGCTCCTATATAAAAGTGGGTAAATTCTTGACGGATACAGATATTATAAGTTCTGATGATATTGAAGGCAATCTCTTTGAACAGGTAGAAAAAACAATGGAGTTATTGCGGACAAAATATCTTATATCTGAAATAAGATTTGAAGGAATTTATCGTAAAGAAGAACTTGAATATCCAGAAGAAGCATTGAGAGAAGCCATAATTAATTCGGTTATACATAGAGATTATATCGGTCCACATACCCAGTTAAAAATTTATCCTGATAAAATAATTCTTTGGAATGTTGGCACACTTCCAAAAGAAATCAAGGTTGATGAATTAAAGAAAAACCATTCATCTTATCCAAGAAATGAGTTATTGGCAGATGTATTTTTCAAAGCTGGACTAATAGAGGCTTGGGGCAGAGGAACAATAAAAATTACAGATGAATGTAAAAAAGCTGGACTGCCAGAACCAGAATTTAAAGAAGAGTTTGGCGGTTTTGCAGTCTATTTCTATAAAGACATTTATATTGAAGATAATTTAAGAAAAATGGGGTTAAATGAAAGGCAAGTCAAAGCAGTTTTGTATGTAAAAGAAAAGGGAAGGATTACGAATAAGGAATATCAGGAAATTGCTAATGTATCTAGGCAAATGGCAACTATTGATCTCGCAGAAATTGTGAAGAAGGGGGTATTTGCAAGGATTGGAAAAGCAGGCAAGGGAGTTGCCTACCAATTGACTAAATTGACTAATAAATGACCAATATTTGACTGATGGAGAATGAAAAAAACATATCAAGAATTAAACATTTGTTTTGAACCACAGCCGCAAACGATTTGAAAGATTCAATAGATTTAGTAAACAAGAAAATTTTTAAATTTGAGGGGAAGGGTAGGAATAGCCACTATGTTATCAAATAATTTGGCAATTAGTTGGAGAGTATTTGGCGATTTTGGCAATTACTTGGCAAAAAGAAAAGTAGAATACCAACGCCGACAAAAAGATGCCATTTAAAATCAAAAGGAAAAGTAAAGACAAAGATGAATAAACTCTATTTTAAAAAAATTTATAGAAGAAAATAGATTCAAAAAATTTCCTGAGTTTGGCAGTTACAAAAACGTAAGAATTCTAAAACAGGCATGAATAAATGTTATGTTTCGGCAATCAAAATTAGGAGATAAAAAATATCACTCCTCTTTTTAGTTTTATGAGGAGTGATATCTCTATTACTACAACATTTCACTTTAAAACTCTCAAAAATCTACCTTCTACAACTACTTCAATATTTCTTTTAGTTCTTCTATGGTTATCTCTAACAAGTTATCTCCTATATAATCCTTTGTCTTTTTGCCCGCTTCTCTTATCCTATCTTATAACTCTTCGGTTAATCGTCTACCAAATCTTCTGTTTAATATTTTAATTGTCAATTCTTTTTCTCCTTCTTCAAAGCCTTCTTCAAATAATGAAGTTCCGATCTTTGTCATTCCTATCAACTCTTTCCATAGCTTGTTGAACTGTTTATATTATACCATGTGTTTATAGAAAACTATAAAAAACTGATTAGATCATAATTCAATGTTTTTGAAATTAAACCATAGTTTAAGGGATTTGATAAAAATAATAAAAATAATAAAAATAATAGAGTCGAAGAATTTTGAAGTGAAGATAGACGATGGGGTAGTCAAAAATAGTGCAATTTTTTAGGAATTCTTTATATATTTTATGCGCCTTTTAACCATTTTAAAATCGAAATCTTATTTTTGAAAATCTTTAAAAAAAAGCTGTTTTTCAACAGCTCTTATTTGGCGGATATTTTAGCTTTTTCTAATTCTTTTTCTACAAGTTCGTTAATGTTCAACATTGGAAGATATATTGGTGGAACAAACCCAAAATTTGCGGATATTGATATTATTTTTGCTCTTGATATCTGCAATAAGCTCATTATTCCAGATTTTATTACTAGTTCTTTGAATTCGTTTTCCTTTATTTTTGGGTTGCCATAAAATCCTGCTTCTGTTTCAAGTTCTAATTTTAATACTATTTTTTTTGATTCTTTCAAATGAAATTTAATGTTTAATCCTATTGTTCCAAAGTATTCTTTTTCTTTTGGTTGGAAATTTTGTGTAACCGAAATGTCTACCTTTGGTGTTAGTTTTTTGTTGTTTAGATCTTCGTCTTTTAATTCATAATTTAATTTTTTTATTATGTCATACCGCATTTGAATATTGCTCATTTTCACATTTTTCACTTCCTTTGTCAAACACTGATAAGGTTATGTTTTTATTCCTGTGTGGCATCGATTCTAAAACTTCGTATAAATATGGTTGCATAGCTATTTCTCTTTTTACTTCTTTTTTATCTCCAAATACTCTTATTGTTTTGATTTCTTGATTTTTCAAAGAGGGTGTTAGTTTTTTTTGAATAAAATAATAGTTATTGAATTCTTTTAGGTCATAATATAATGGTTTTCTTCCAGGGTTAATTGGGTTTATATTGTTTTCTTTGATAATTCTTTGGATATTTCTTATTGATTGGTCTGTCATTGTTGCTAAATCTTTTTGTGTGAAATATAATTTTTGTTCTTTTTCTTCCATGTCGTCAAATTCTTCATCATAATACAACAGATCATCTTTCATTTCTTTTAATATCTGTATAAACTCTTCAATTTCTTCTTTGTCTTCATATGTTTTTGGATTTACTAAAAAATTATACAAAACTTCTTTATTTTTAGACTTTAAATCAGAGAAAATGTTTAATAATTCATGTATTTTGAGCATTGTTTTCCCTCCTTACCTCCCATTTTCATTTATTTGTTTCAATAAAGATTTTCTTGATTGAAAGTATTTTTTTAAATTATCATAACTATCTTCTCTTTTCATTATGTCTATATAAGTTATTGTTATTCTCCCATCATTTTCTACCCAATACGATAACCGGTAATATACTCTATCATGTATGAATTTGTACGTCCTGATTCCTCTTAAGTTTCCTGTTTTCATTTCACCTATTGTGTAATCATAATTTATTTCCAAGACTGATTGCAATATTTTTAATAGAAGGTCCCTATTGTTTATTTTTTTCAATGAGCGTTTGAAGATTGGGAAAGGTGGATTTTCAAGAGCTTTTATTATTTCCTCTTTTAACTGTTTTGGGGATAATTCTTGCAAGTCTTTTTCTCTTTCTCCCATTCTCTACACCCCATTATATCATTTTATTATTAAAATTCAATTAATTTTTACTACTTGTCGTTTTTTGTCGTTATTATACTTATCCTTACAGTATATTTTATCATATATATAGATGCGAAGTGTTTCTTTAGTTCATTATCATAACTTGAACGAAAAAACCACGAGTAATATTTTGAACTTTTTAAAAAAGAGGATAAAAGAAACAGCCTCAAGCGCCCCGAAGGGGGTTCAAGGAAAGACAGCCTCACGACAAATATAGTCCCTGTTCTTCCAGGCTGTGTCACACACGGGGATACAATAGAAGAAGCAATAAAAATGGCGAAAGAAGCTATTCAATTATACATAGAAAGCTTGCAAGAACACAGAGAAGAGATACCTTCTGAAGATGAAACTATAGAGTACACAATAACAGTGGAAATTTAAATTTGCTAAGAAACTGGAGGAATAATCTTGAGATTTTCCAAACTATATGCTCTTACTTTAAAAGAAACTTCACCTGATTCTCGGTCCGAGGGTGAAGGGGTGCAAATAAAATTATTAAAAAGATATCACTCCTCCTAAAGCAAAAAAGAAGAGTGATATCTCTTTTAAATACTCAAAAATCTACCTTCTACAACTACTTTACTAAGTTTTTTAGTTCCTCTAATGTAATACTTAGAATATTTTTCTTTATTGGGTTTATAGTTTCTTCGTTTGCTTTTCTGATCTTTTCTTCTAAACTTTTATCAAAATCTTCTCCAAAACTTTGGTTTAGAATTTCTATGATTAATTCTCTTTCTCCTTCAAGTTTCCCTTCAACTTTACCTTCCAATCTAGCTTTTTCTCTGTCTCTTTTTGCTATCTCTTCTAATGTGTTAAACATTTTTGGCACCTCCATTTCTTCTAAATAAAGTATAATGAGATTTATAGCGCCCTTCGCCCTGCTGCCCGCCCGTGAGGAAAAGGATCTTTATTAACTCCCCTTCGCTCAGCAGCCCACACATAAGATTAATGAAGTGTTTTCTTTGTTAACTTAATCATATCATTTCTTTTTGAAGACAGGTTTGTGAAAAAAGTTGACAAAAGCCGATAAAAATAGTAAAATTGAGGTGTGTAAAAAAATAAAAGCCAAGGAACCCTTGGCTTTTATTGGTGGGCTCGGGTGGATTCGAACCACCGACCACCCGGTTATGAGCCGGAAGCTCTAACCAACTGAGCTACGAGCCCAATCACGTTGATTATTATAGCATTTAAAATGACATTTGTCAATACTTTTTTAATGAAGAAAATTTTTCTCTATTATGATGGTTTAGCGAAGGGATAAATAAATTTTAAAGGAGCATTTAGTGAAATGAGCAGCAACGTAGAAAGCCTAAAAAACCAAGATGACCCTGTGAAAATGCTAATAGAGAAATATCCAAGAATTATAGTGCTAAAAGCGGCCTTCAACCTCTTAGACAATGAAGAAAAAATAGATTTGGAAAGTTTAGAAAACGAAGTCGTCAAGTTATTAAAACGATAAAGGGCTGATTTAATCAGCCCTTTAATTTTAATTATTTGGTACATTCACTAAAGGGTAGGAAAGCTCAACTCCCACCAAACTGGCTATTTTTCTAGGAAGGTCTGTGTTATCCATAATACCTACAAATTTCTCAGCTCCAGGTCCAAAAGCTAATACAGGTACTAACGCACCGGAATGATCATGCGTTGTCCAGCCAATACTTGCTCTGGCACTTGTGATCTCTGCTAAAGCCCTTATTTTGTTACCAGCGGCTTCCAAATAAGCGACCTCTTCTTCTGACAAATCAAATCCATAATACTCTTTCACGTTAGATTTTAATTCTTCAGTATTTTTAGAATTAGCTACAACCCAATCCGTAGTTTTCTGATATTTTCTAACCATTTCCAAATCCATCGTGTATCCACCTGTTGATAAACCCAAACCTCCGGTTTCGTGGTCAGAGGTGACAACTACCAAAGTATCAGGATTTTCTTTTGCAAAATCTAAAGCAACCTTCACTGCTTCATCGAATTCAACTATTTCTTTCCACATACCAAAGACATCGTTATCGTGACATTCCCAATCGATTTGAGAACCTTCAACCATCAAAAAGAAAGGCGTATCATCTTTAGACAAAATCTCTATTGCTTTTGCTGTCATCTCAGGTAAAAGTGGTTCAGCTGGCGTTCTTTCTGTAACGCTATTCATATGACTTGAAGCGAACAATCCTAAAACCTTTTCTCCAGAGTAATCCATTAACTCTTGCTTAGTTGTTATATAGTCAAAACCATTTTCCTTTGCAACAGATATAAGATCTTTTCTATCAGCTCTTCTGGTAGGATCGAAATTTCTCCAACCCCCTCCTAAAGCAACGGTCAAGTTACTATTAACCAGCTGTTCAGCTAACTTGTCTTCTTCATTTCTGCTAAGCACATGACCATAAAAAGATGCTGGTGTGGCATGAGTTATTCTTGAAGTTGCAATTACGCCCGTTTTGTAGCCTTGTTCAGCCAAAACTTCAGCTATTGATGGCACGACTTCACCATTTGGAAGCATTCCTATAAAACCGTTGTTAGTTTTGTAACCAGAGGCAAGAGCTGTTCCCGCTGCTGCAGAATCGGTAACGTTGCTATCCGCAGAATAAGTGATGGCGTAACCAGTGTAGGGCATTTGCATCATGTAAAGCTCACGACCCTCTAAATAACTCGTTAACAAAATCTGATTTGAACCCATACCATCACCGATGAGAAATATCACGTTTTTTACATCGCCCGCGAATGTGAGCAATGACACCACTAAAACCAACATAACCAACAAAATACCCTTTTTCATACTTTCTTTTTACCCCCCTTTGAATTTTTAGTTACTCTCTTTAGAAGCTCTAAAACCCTGTATATAGCGCCCCTTCGCCCCGCTACCCACCCATAAAATTAGTGAAGTGTTTGCTCTGTCAACTTAATTATACCATATCTTTTTGAAGGTGTGTTATTTCTTCTCACGTAACTTCTGTATGATAAGTTTTATAGCGCCCTTCCCCCGCTCTCCACCCATTTCAAGGTAGGGACCTGGGGTCCCTTTAAACCCTCCAAACACCCATAAGGATAAAGGAGTAAGGCCTCGCAGCGCAGCCCGAACTACCAAAATTATTATAACCAAAAATCATTTGAGAGGTTTTAAGATATATAAAGAATTACTAAAAAAGCTCTCTATTTCTCAAAACTCCATCATCTATGTTCAATTCAAAATTCTTCGACTCTATTATCTTTATCAATTCCTTGAAACTTTCCTTTTCATTCCTTATTTGCCGTGAGGCTGTCTTCCCTATGTGCCGTGAGGCTGTTTCTTTTACCCTCTTTTTCAAAAAGTTCAAGATATTGATCTTCGTTTTTTCGTTCAAGTTATGATAATGAACTAAAAAACCACAATCTCTCTTTCCCAATTTCCAAACGATAGGCCTATCTTTATAAAACTTTTCATGAAGTTTTAGGTAATCTTTAAAGATATAATCCCTCAAACTTTTCTTCACAATACTCTCTAATTCAGAACGCTCCTTATTTACCGTGAGGCTGTTTTCATCGAATATTGAGGATAACAATCTATTTTCTTCATCGATTGAAAATCCAAAGGGGATAAAACCCGTATCCGCATTCAAAAGATACCTTTGGATACCGTTATCTATTCTTACAAAAGCTAATTTTGCTAAAATCTGATCTTGGTTACTCATACTGTTGTAGACGGAAATAGGACTTTGAAAACTTTCTTCTGCTTTTCTTTCCACATAGTTATCGTATGGCTCTCTTCGATGATAGTTGGTTACACCTTCATCAAAAGGCATAATGGAAATTAAAGACCTGATTTTATTATTATAAGCCTCCTTAATAAAATTTTCTATTTTGAAAAGTTCAGCTTCATTCAAACCAAATTCATAAAGATACTGGTCTTTCAATAGTTCTCTTAATGGGGGCAAACCCTTTACACCTTTACCGTTAGAAAAAGGGAAAAAGGCCGTAGGAATCCCCACTGTTTTATAAATCTCCTCAAATTTTCTTTCTTTCAAACTGTACAACTCCATTATGAGTATATCTATCAAACCTTCAGAAAGAAGCAGATAGGTATCAAGAGCGTTTTTACTCTCTATGAAATCATAAAACTTAGAAACACCATCGATACTCTCCTCGTTGAAGTGCAGTTCGTTTGGATATATCTCGGTATTCTGCTTTTTAATCGCTACGTTCAATCTAGCAAGCGCTTCTAACGCCTGAGTCTCAGAAGAACCCTCAAACAAACCTTGTGGAACGGGAAGCTTTTTCAAATCCCCAACCTCCAAATCCACGCTTCCTGCTATAAAACTCTCCAAGTAAGAAAACAAACTACTATTGAGCAAGCCCAAAAACCTAAAGATATCTTCATCTTTTGAAAAAAACAAACTACTACCCTTACAATCGAACAAGAACCCAGAAGGGAGATATCTAAAAGTTGCCCCTTTCGAGGTTGTCATCGTGTAAGTTATCCCCTTTTTGAAATAGTACTTTCTATTTGGAAGATAGTTCCCCATTTTTGACAATAGATTATAATTCTCTTCATCGAAGGCTATAACCCGCCACAAATTGCCATACCATTTATTGTAAGGTCCACCTTTGGCATATGGGACCCATTTCTTTCCATCTTTAATATCTTCTCTTCTAACTTCCCAAAAGTACCTCAAAAACCTTTTGTTATCACCAGTAGCTATCCCCTGTCGTGCATCAGCGAACTTCTCCAAAGGCTCGTTTTCAAAGGTACGTACAACGTCTGAATCCACCCAATAAATGAAAGGAACCCTCGGAACCTTTGTAAAAACGTTCTTATCAACCCTAAAAACATACTTAGAAAGATAATCCTCTCGCTTCTTTTCCTCACTTGCCGTGAGGCTGTCTTTCCTTGAACCCCCTTCGGGGCGCTTGAGGCTGTCTTCCTTATGTGCCGTGAGGCTGTCTTTCCAAATAGAAAATAAAGCCCGTTTCTTAGAATCTTTCCCGTTAAAAGAGGTCAAGTTTATATATTCACCCAAACTCCCCTCCTCACTTGCCGTGAGGCTGTCTTTCCTTGAACCCCCTTCGGGGCGCTTGAGGCTGTTTTCCTTATGTGCCGTGAGGCTGTCTTCAGCTCTTCTCAAAACAAACATCGCTGTATCCACTAAAGCGTTATCAAACACCCCTCCAAGGCCAAAATGAACCAATCTCTCTATCTGAAAGTTATCTAATATGAACCTTCTTGTCTTCTCATAGCTTCCAATAAACATAAAGGTTTGAGGGGTAATCATACCAACAAATCCATTCTTCTTCACCAATTCGCAACTCTTTTTAATAAAGCAGGCGTACAGATTTTTTTTAAACTCACTATAATCCTCGTTTATGTACCTCTTCAATTCAAAATCATAATCAGAGGAATCTAAATAAGGAGGGTTAGTCAAAACAATATCGTATTTCAAAGAAAGAATATCTAAAGCTTTCTTCAATCGTTCATCGTTTATACCTGACTCCTTTAAACTTAAAACATCCTCTCTTCTCATTAAGCTTCCTATCTTTTCAAACTTCTTCAAATACTCATTCTGCCCTTCCTCATTTGCCGTGAGGGTGTCTTTCCTTGAACCCCTTTCGGGGCGCTTGAGGCTGTCTTCCTTATGTGCCGTGAGGCTGTTCCCTTTCGGAACAGCTACTATGTTTGTTTCAATCTTCTCATATGCTCCATCCTCCAAAGCCTTCAATCTCAACAACAAATTCGTAATTTCAACAGCGTTCTCATCTATATCTATACCGTATAAATTCTTAGTAATTATAAGTTTTGGAATCAAAGCATCATCGTAACCTTTATTTTGATACATCTCTCTCAACTTATCGTAAACCCCTATAACAAAGTTCCCACATCCACAAGCCGGGTCTATAACCTTAACATCCTCAATGTCCAAACTCTTCTCATCACCTGCCGTGAGGCTGTCTTTCCTTGAACCCCTTTCGGGGCGTTTGAGGCTTTCTTCCTCATTTGCCGTGAGGCTGTTTTCTCCGTAACATTTCCCCAACGTATTTTCCACCAAATAATCCACAATCCATTTTGGTGTATAAAACTGTGAAGTAACTCCATTTTTACCCTTTAAATCCTTACCTGCGAGGGGGCTGCCTTCGTTGAAATACTCGTAAGACCAAGAAATAATCTCCTCTTTCTTCCAATCTTCATCTTTCACAATTTGAAACAAATCTCTGACTTTTTCTATCGTTTGGCAAGTAATTCGGCTTTTAATCTCATCACTTAAATAACAACAATCAAAAGCTCTATTCAGAAGTTGAACCCCAGTAAGATAATCACCCAAAAGATCTGATTCCAAACCATCCTTATCTGCGATGAGGCTGTCTTCCCTTGAAACCCCTTCGGGGTGCTTGAGGCTGTTTCTCATATTTGCCGTGAGGATGTTTCCCTTTGCCTGTAAAACTCTTAAGACAATAAAACTCAAAAAAACATCCAACAAAACACTCTCCTCATCTACCGTGAGGCTGTCTTTCCTTGAACCCCCTTCGGGGTGCTTGAGGCTATTTTTCCTTGAACCCCCTTCGGGGCGTTTGAGGCCCCTTTCCTTATGTGCCGTGAGGCTGTCTTTTTCATTTATGACCTCTCTTTGCAGGATACTCTTAAGCTCCAAAGCCATTTTCTTAACGGATCTGTTCAAAATAAGCCACCTTCTCTTCTCGCTTTTTCATCCTAAAATCCTCTTCACCCAAATAAATCAAACCTTCTTTTGGAACGATTTCCAGCAACCTTGAAACGGTTCTATCTTCCAAAAAATTAACCAGCTCTTTGGGATTCAAGTTTGTAGAAATTATAACGCTTTTTTGGTTCCTATTGACCTCGTCTATAACGATTCTTATCTTCTGCCCTATCCAATCATAACCTTTGGCACCAAGATCGTCTATAAAAATCAAATCAGAATCAAGCGCTCTCTTAACAGCGGCATCGGCACCCTCAAAATTCTCAAAATCCCTCAACACATCCAAAACACCAATAGTACAACCCATAACAGCCGCCTCTTTTAACACCGTAAAACCTAACCTACTCTTCCCCGTACCGTATCCTCCATACAGTATCAAACCAACACCCTTCTCCCATAACTTCTCCTCAACGAAGTGACGGCACTTAGTTAAACCCTTCCTCAAATGCTCATTCAGTGCAAGAAAATTATCAAACGAGGCATCAAGGTAAATCTTTGGAGAAATATCCCTATAACTCCTACTCCCATTCAAATAATTCATATAAATCGAACACATATAATTATTGCCTAAAATCCCATGTGTTGGGCAATTTTCAGGATCCTTACAAAAGCATCGCTTCTCAGAAGAATTTGGCGTACTTGCTCCCTCCCTTATTTGCCATGAAGCTGCCTTTCCTTGAACCCCCTTCGGGATGCTTGAGGCTGTTTTCCTTATTTGCCGCGAGGCTGTGTCCTCCTGCTCCGTGAACATTATACCTCACCCCTTTATCGTAAACCTCTTTTTTCTCCTTCCTCATTTGCTTTGAGGCTGTCATCCTTGTCTGCCGTGAGGCCGTCTCTCTTAATTCCAAATCAGCAAACCAAAAAGCACTAGAACTAGCCCCTTTACCCTCCACATTTGCCTTAAGGTTGTTTTCCTTATTCACCGTAAGGCCGTTTCCCCCTGCTCCGTGAACATTATACCTCACCCCCTTATCGTAAACCGCTTTTTTCTCATTCCTCATTTGCTTTGAGGCCGTCATCCTTGTCTGCCGTGAGGCTGTTTCACTTAATTCCAAATCAGCAAACCAAAAAGCACTAGAACTAGCCCCTTTACCCTTGACACTTGCCGTGAAGCTCTCTTTCCTTGAACCCCCTTCGGGATGCTTGAGGCTGTTTTCCTTATTTGCCGCGAGGCTGTGTCCTCCTGGTCCGTGAACATTATACCTCACCCCTTTATCGTAAACCTCTTTTTTCTCCATCCTCATTTGCTTTGAGGCCGTCATCCTTGTCTGCCGTGAGGCTGTTTCACTTAATTCCAAATCAGCAAACCAAAAAGCACTAGAACTAGCCCCTTTACCCTCCACATTTGCCGTGAAGCCGCCTTCCTTGTCTGCCGTGAAGCCGCCTTCCTTGTTCACCGTAAGGCTGTCTTCCTTGTTTGCCGAGAGGCCCCCTTCCTCATTTGCCGTGAGGCTGTTTTCCTTATCTGCCGAGAGGCTGTTCCCTTTTCGCGGATAGCAAATAATCAATCCCCTATCCTCAAGTTCGCTTAAAGACTTAGAAACTGTATTCTTGCTAAAAGAAAGAAGTGAAGAAAGCTTTCGCTCAGAAAACATCAAAGGTCCCTCCCAATAACTCTTATTCGCCTCGTAAATCAAAAAGAAATAAAGTTTTGTGGCAGAAGAAGAAACCTTCTCCCTCTCATTTTCCCTGAAAAAATGGTTCAAAAGACTAAAAACATTCACAAAATCACCTCAGCATTCCAAAAATTTTTTTCTTCCCAATAGTAATATCTGCAAAAAAAATAAAAAAATAAAAAGTTTCAAAAAATAAAAAATCCTCTATGGGCGATACGCATCATAAAAAGAAATCCTCTATGGGCGGCGGGCGACGTAATGGGTGGTGGGTGGGAAAAGATTTAATAAAATCCAGCAAAAAACTCAAAAGCAAAGCTTTCGAAAAAAAGATCATAAGGGACTAAGTCCCTACTAAAACAAGTTTTTTAGTTTTCTAAAAGGGATCCTAAGGGGCGAAGCCCCTTTAACCACAACAGACTTTTTTACCTTAGACTGCAAACCTTTGTTTTCTGCCTACAAAATGAGAAAAAAATATATTATATATTTTTATATATTTATATTAATAAATATAAATACCTTATAGGCTGTCCCAAAAATTGACCCACTACTGGGTCAAAATTTGACCCAAAACTGTCCCAATTTTTGACCCAGGTGGATCAAAAATTTATCCTCTGAGGGTGGTGGGTGGGAATAGATAATAAATCTTAAAGTCAAAGCCTTTAAAAAAGTGTTCATAAGGGGCAAAACCCCTTAAAGCTTAGGGATCAAAAGGGACGGAGTCCCTTCCACAAAGGGCGGCGGGCGGGAAAAGATCAAACAGTAAACAATTATTTACCTCAATTTAAGTATTCTTACGGATACTATTAGTGGAGGTGAGAAAATGAAAGAAATAGTAGGATTAATCCCAGACCTTGTACAAATGGTGGAAGTACCTGGCAATGGCAAAAAGAAAAAAGAAATCGTCCTAAACGCAGTTAGAGAATTCCTAAAATCCATTGGTAAATACTCTCCGATCATGGATCTAATAATCTCCATACTCATCGACGGAGTAGTAGCGTTACTATTTCCAAAACCAAAAGAACCAGAAAAAGCATAAAATGATTTCTCCCCGGGGAAGTAAAGCAGGCCAAACCAAAGAAAACAAAAACACACAGGAGGAGGTAACACATGGCAATGAACTTAGAATCAAGAAAAGCAAAGATCGTCTGGATAAGCATAGTAGACGGAAAAGAACAAAAAAAGTATAAAAGCTACGACTTATTCACAGACGTAGAAGCAGACATAAAAACCGCCTTACAAGGATTAGTCTCACTCTGTGAAAACACCAATGCGGTTTATTACTTCGACGAAAGCTACGAAATAATCTAAAAAGGAGGAAATAGAGAATGAGAAGATTAAGAATGAAATTCTATGACCCAGCAGAAGGAAAAAGCAAAACCCTATCAGTAGACGGAGTATTAGAAACACTAACGCAAGCAGAAATAGAACCAATAATGCAAAGCTTGATAGGGGTATTAGTACCAACAACTGCACAAGTAGACGAAGCAGAAATCGTTGAAACAACGACAAATGAAGTGTTTAACCTCATTCAATAAAGAAACACACTCATGCCTCTTGACGGGGCATGAGTTTTTTTGATATATTAGTATACGCACGTATAATATACTTGTAAAAAAGGTGGAAACCACCATAAAACATCAAAACTACACCAAACTAACAGACAACGAATTAGTAACACTCTCCAAAAAAGGCGACAAAGAATCAAAAGAAACCCTATTCACCAAATACAAAGGCTTCCTTGTCAACGAAGCAAACAAACTCACCAAAAGTTGCGGCATAGACTTTGAAGACAGCTTTGGAAGTTTAACTTACCTCTTCCTATGTGCGATAGACAGTTTCAATCTCAAAGGAAATTTCACAGGATACATGAAAAAATTTGTACAGCTAAAAATAAAAAGCGACATCGGAAAAAGAAAAGCAAAAATGCCCTACGTACCAAAAGAATACCCCTTTTACCTAAGAAACTTAGAAGAAGTAATGATTGTCGAAGAAGACCTAGCACACTACGAATAAATTTCCCTTTCCTTAAAATGGGTGGGGAGCGGGGCGAGGGGGCGCTAATAAAGATCCTTTTCCACATGGGTGGGGAGCCCTCCGCCCATTTTAATCCCCTTTTAATTAATCTTCAGTAAAATTAACTCCACCAAGTGGTCGATTTTTTAAAAGAATATGCTATAATAAATATCGAAAAACAAACAAATTTCACAATTTCAACTTAAAACAACAATTAAAGCTTAACTTTAAACAACCACAGGGATTTTATCAAAACGGCAACTCACAACATCTAACAGGGGGTTAGACTCGAAGATGCGAAAAGCAGCGGTTCACTTATTAGACATAGCGCTCATATTCATTATGAACGCATTCTTATTGAACCTACCAATAACCATCTCAATAATCTCATCTCTAATAATATACCTTGGGATATACTCCTTCAGAACATACGACACAGAAACGATGAAAAGTTACACAGAAACTTTAATAAAAACCACCGTTGGAACTCTTGTGAGTTTCATCGTTATACTAATTATCTACTTCTTCCTCAATAAGTACTTCAACAGATACTTTTTCCTCACCAACCAATTGTACACAATAACCCTCTTGCCAATAATACACAAAATAGAATATAATATCTACGAAAAACACATGTCTGTAAAAAACTACCTCGTAATAGGCAAAAAAGAAGAAATAGGTCACATAATGGAAGAAATCTCAGAAAAATCGCTCAACAAAATAAAGTTCACACAATACATAAACCCAAACCCAGCAGCACTCGATGAAATAATAAAACAAAACACACAAAAAACATTAACTCAAACAATACACGGCATAGTAATAACAGACCCAGAACTAGAAGAAAGGGTAAAACCACAAATACAAAACTACAAAGCAGAAGGTCTAGAGATTCAATACTTACCGAACATGGTAGAAAAATACCTAAAACGCATACCAATAGAAGTTACTCAAAAATTCAAAGAGTATTACGAGGTCGTGTTTCAAAACATTCAACCATCTCCGTCACAAAAGATAATTGACAAATTCTTTGGAACTTTACTTTTAATACTATTCTCTCCATTTATGTTGATAATAAGCTTAGCTATACTGATTGAAGATGGCAAACCCATTATTTACAAACAAAAAAGAATGGGAAAAGACGAACAAATATTCATTATCAACAAATTTAGATCTTTGAAAGAAGCGGAAATAGACCCAAACGACCCAAACAAAGATATAGAAAAACGTGTTTTAAAAAGTGGGAAAATAATAAGAAAGTTGAGACTTGACGAACTACCCCAATTTTGGAATATAATAAAAGGGAATATGTCTATTGTAGGTCCCAGACCAGAAATGTTAGAGTTTCATAACATGATGTCAAACCAAATTCCTTTCTACAATTACAGACTCAAACTAAACCCAGGAATAACAGGATGGGCACAGATACACTACAAACACACATCAACCCTTGAAGACTACATGAAAAAGACAGAATACGATCTGTATTACATAAAAAACAGGAACATATTTCTAGATATTAAAATAATGCTCAAGACACTTGAAACAATGGTAGGAATGAGGGGGACAAGGTGAATCGAATAAATTATATAGATATTCCCTATACATTTATAACGGTAGATGTGGAAGACTGGTTCCACATTTTGAATGCGAACATTCCCCCGTACGATCGATGGGATGAGTTACCATCAATAGTAGAGGAAGGTACCCACAAAATTTTAGATTTATTAGATGAAAATAATAGCAAAGCTACTTTTTTTGTCCTTGGTTGGATCGCTGAAAAGCATCCTTCGCTCATAAAAGAAATTGACAGAAGGGGACATGAAATAGGGTGCCACGGTTATTACCATAAAGAATTAAACAAATTAAATGATGAAGAAATATCCCACGACATACTCAAAAGTAAAACTCTTCTAGAACAAATAATAGGCAAAGAAGTAATCGGTTATAGGGCGCCTGGATTTTCATCTCATGATTATTTACATTTAATAGATATTTTATCCGAAATAGGTTTTAACTATGATGCAAGTGTTTTCCCTGCAAAAAGAGAAACAGGAGGTAATTCTCAATTCACTTCGTGCCCTTTTAGCATAGAATCTAAAAACAAAAAGTTTTATGAGTTTCCTATCTCTGTATACAAAAACAGATTTTTTCGAATACCAATAGGCGGGGGATTTTCAAGAATTATCCCATTATTTGTACAAAAACATTTAATAAAACAAACAAAAAAGAAAAACAATAATTACTTCATGTTTTATTTCCATCCAAGAGAAGTGATAGGGGATCATCCAAGATTGCATAATTTGAAGGTTAATAAGTATATAAAAACATACATAGGCGTAAGAAATTTTCATAAAAAGGTTCGTAAAATTGTTAGAATTGATAAAAGCAGAACAATATCCGAAGTAATATATAATTACGAAGGAAGGTCCATTTAAATTGGTCATAAGAGAATATACTGAACAAGATATTGATCAAATAATATATTTAAATCAGACTGTCTTTTCACAACAAGAACACTTTGCTCTAAATAGAGATAGAAATTGGTTTGAATGGAAAAATTTAAAAAATCCTTGAAACATATTATTTCGTAGTTAGTTGACACAGTAATTGGATATTTAGTTAGATAGTATTTATGTCTGTGAAATTGATTTGCTTTTTGTTAGTTGGGAGGAATAGTTATATTGATAAAGTTTAGGAGATATAATTAACAATGAATAAACAATCTGGAAAATTATCGATTGACCTTCATAATCATAGTTCTTATTCGTATGACGCTAAATTAAGTTTAGAAGATTTTTTAAAAAATGATGAAATAGACGTTTTTGCAGTTACAGATCATGATAATTTTGAATTTCATGAACAATACTCAAGAGGAAAAGAGTTTTATAAAATAGAAAATAAATGGTTCATTACCGGTGAAGAAATTATGACCTCAGACGCAGGAGAAGTTATTGGTCTTTTTATAAAAAAAAGGATTCCCCCCCAATTAACTTTTAGCAAAACACTAAAAGAAATTAAAAATCAAGGCGGAATAGCCTATTTACCTCATCCATATGATTTATACAGAAAAGGAAAACCAAAACTTAAGATAGTATTACCTTACATAGATGAAATTGACATAATAGAAGTTTTCAACGCAAAATATTTTACCAAGTTTGAAATTCAAAAATCCTACAAGTTGGCAAAAAGATACAAAAAAATCAAGGGCTACGGCAGCGATGCTCATAAATCGAAGGATTTAGCCAAAGGCTATATTACAGTAAGATCAGACAATGATAATGTAAACAGAGAGACATTACTAAAACTGTTATCAGACGAATCTAAAATTTTGAAAACTGTTGAAATAAAAAGAAGCTTTTTTAAAACAGTTTTAAAAAAGCTGAGGTGAAAAAGAAATATACAATATTTTATTTGTTGAGGCGGAGTACAGAAAAGTTTTGCCTTTAATAAGGCAAATGGGAAGGATAGGGCATAACGTGTATACATTCAGTTTAAATAAATATTCTATTGGTGGTTCTAGTAAATACGTTAAAAAAAACTATTATTTTAAAGAACTGAGTCGGAACAAAATAACGGAAATAATCAATAAAAATAAAATTGATCTGGTTATACCATGTAATGAAAAAAGTGTCGAATTTTTTGCTAAGAATACCCAGACGTTTAAAGTTCCTGTAGTGGCTCCAGATTTAACAAGTTTTGAAATATGTCAAGATAAACTAAAAACAATCCAATTTGCCGAAAAGTTAGGTGTTCGCGTACCAAAAACGTTTATTTTTGAAAATCTTGAAGATTTTAAAAAAAATATTGCTAAAATCGACTTCTTCCCACTCGTATTAAAGCCTCGAAAAAGTTCGGGTTCAAGGGGTATCGTTTATTTAAGCAACAAAGAAGATTTGTTGAATAGTTTAAATTCAGAATACATTGAAAAGTATGGTTTCCCTTTAATTCAGGAGTACATACCAAATGGTGGGAAGGCTATCGGAGCATCATTTTTATACTACAATGGAGAAGAGGTATTCGGGTTTTGCCATCAAAGAATCAGAGAATACCCACCTAGTGGTGGACCAAGTACTTTGGCTATTTCAGTTTATGATAATGATGCTTTATCTATTGGAAGAAAACTTTTGAACAGTTTAAATTGGAGTGGCCTTGCCATGGTTGAATTCAAAGAGGACCCAAGGAATTCACAGCTTGTGTTAATGGAAATAAATCCTAGAATGTGGGGAACAATTGGATTAGCTTTATTTGCAGGAAAAAATTTTCTTGATTCACTTCTAAAAGTTTATCTCGAAAATATAAAACCTTGTGAAGTAGATAAAACTTACAACGAAAATTATTATTTTAGATGGTTTTTCCCAGGAGATTTGATGAGTATTTTGAAAGATAAAAAGCTAAGTTTTAAAGAAAAAATGCAAAAGATTTTTGAAAAACATGATAATGTTATCTATCAAATAATAGATGTTCATGACATAAAACCAATTTTTACAACATTATTATATTCAATTTTAAAAAATAAATAGCGAATAAAAAGATAGTAAAAGGAGAAATTTCTTATGAAAGAGAAACCATTAATATCTATAATAGTCCCATTTTATAATGCTGGAAAATTAATCAGTAACAGTGTGAATAGTATAAAAAAACAAAAAGAAAAAAATTTTGAAGTAATCTTTATCAATGATGGTTCTAAGGATAATTCAAAAGAGCTTCTAAAGGAATTATTAAAAGATTGTGATTTTATGTATAGAATAATAGATAAAGAAAATGAAGGAGTGAGTGTTGCAAGAAATGTGGGCATTAAAGAAGCAAAAGGAGATTACGTCTTTTTTTTAGACGCTGATGATATTATTCATGAGGATTTAATTAAGGATATAAATCAGAAATTAAAGATGGTAACTATACCAGATATTGTTTATTGGGGATACGATATAATAAATCCAAAGGGAAAACCATTAAGAAAATATGAAGATCATTACATGTATATAGAAAAGAATGATTCGTTAATAAAAGAATATATGCTAAAGAACCTTTGGATTGGAATAGGGAGTGCTTTATACAAAAAATCTTTTTTGAATGATAATAATATTTACTTTCCTAAAGGAATAGCGCAGGGTGAGGATATTGTGTTCACATTTAATGCCTTTTTGAAAGCAAAATTCATCGTGTGTATAAAAAAAGTTTTAAGTTACTATTTTTATCATAAAAACTCTGCTACACACACATCCAGTATTAAATCTCTGCATATTATGAAAGCTATGTTTTTAATTGAAAGTTTTCTCCAAAATGGAACAGAAGAAAAAGAAATTTTTAGAAATAAATTTAAACCACGATATTATTGGAATATGGTAAGTGGAGGACTGGTGTCATTCGATAAGAAAGATAAAAAAACCAAAAAAATGGTTATTAGATTATTAAAAAATAAGTTTATAAGAAAAGAATTAAAAATCTACCAACCTAAAACGAAAAAAGTGAAAGTTGCCAAAATCTTATTGTTATTATTATTACATTTTCCTCGTCTTTATATAGCTATTATGAGACAAATTAATAAGTTCGACAATATTTTGTATAGAGTAAAATATTAGAAAGTTGAAGGAAAAATTAATATGAATAAATGATTAAATAATCTAGTATAATTGGAAGAACCCTAGATACATCTGAAGTGATATCAAATGAGAAAATAGCTAACCAAATTCTTTGAGCAGATTCTGAATATAATAGTGCAGTGGTACATAGCAAAGATAGAACAACAAGGAGATGCAATCAACATGTAAGTCGATTTTAAGTTTTCTTTATTGCCCTTGATAAGCTTAATTTAATTCAGCATTTTTCTTACACCTTTTGTAATAGAACCTTGTTCTAATTATGGACATAGCAAATTTTAAGAAGAGACACCACAACTTTTGCGATAGAAGGAAGCCATTAAATAATTAAATATATTTAGGAGAGAAAAAATGATTTTAGGATTTTTATATTCTTTGCAACATCTTATATCTATACTTGTTTATAACAAAAAATTTAAGTTTTTCTTCATAGTTTCTTCTGTTGCTATTTTTATTATAATATATTTACTAAAACCTGACACTTACGACATTCCAAATTACGTCGCTTACGTAGATTATCCTTACTATGAACCTTTATTCTCTTTTTTAATAATACTTTTAAGGCCATTTTTAAATAATAGAAACGTAATCCTTGTTATTCAGTTTTTGATAGGAGTATTAACTTACCTAAGCATTAGACTATATATCAAAAATTCTAAAAACAAGGTAAATAAATGTATATCATTAATTTTTGCTTTTTTTTCTACCGCTTTTACTTTAGGGGTTAATAATGGGCTAAGGCAATACATGGCGAGTTTAATTGTTTTTATAGCTATTTGGTTTTTTTTGAATAATAAAATTATTTATTCTTTAATTACTTTTGCTTTTGCCCCTTTTATTCATTTAAGTTCGTCGATGTTTTATTTTCTTATTATTTTTATAATTTACTTTGCAAAAAAGAAATATTTCTTTGAAAAAAAAGACCCCACTTCTAGATTAGAACTCAGTCTTAATATTAATTTAGTAAAGTTGTTATTTCTAACTATCAGTATAGTTCTTATAATATTACTTCCGATTATAATTAGTTATACTCCTTATTCTGGTTATCTTAATAGGAATCTTACCGAAGGTAGAGTTGATTTTACAATAAAGTATTTACCTATATTACTGATATTTTTATTAAGTGAGTACTTTTTCGGAAAGATAAAAAAAGAAGACTACATTTTTTCTCAATTAAGGATTGTTAGAACATTCTTTATAATTTTTATGTTTATGTTCATTTTTTTCAATTCTTTAAATGAAATGGCTTCTAGAATTTTGGGCTTTTACTTTACTTTGGAAATGTTTATATTATCTTTATCTTATGTAAAAGGCTATAAAAAAGGTGCCCTAATTATAAATTTAAGCTATGCTTTTGCTATAAATGCGATAAATGTTATTGGTAAAATATAAAAATGCACACAAAAAATTTCAAATAATAAAGAACACCTAGCGAAAAGATTTTTTTAACCAATTACTTTAGCACATTATTTATGGATGAACAAGCTTCCGCCTAATAAAAACTGGAGGACACTAATGGGCCCGTTGGTTACTATTATAACTGTCACTTTGAACAATAAAACTGGTTTAAAAAAGACTCTTGATTCAGTTTTAAAACAAAAATATAATAATATCGAGCTAATTATTGTCGATGGAAAATCAGAAGACGGTTCAGAAGAATACATAAAAACCAATAAAAATTTAATAGAGAATAAATTAAAACGATTTATGTATATATATGAAAAAGACAACGGTATATATGATGCAATGAACAAGGGGATAAAAGCATCAATGGGAGATTGGATCATTTTTATGAATGCTGGGGATACTTTTTTTGATGAAGAAGTTATTTCCAAAATATTTGAAGATGACTCTATTTTTAAGGAAGCTGACATTATCTATGGAAAAACCAATTTAATAGCTAATGAAAAGTTAGAGATGATCAGCAAACCTAAAAGATTACAGAATATAAATTATGGAATGATTTTTGCACACCAATCTGTTTTCGTAAGAGCTCAGCTATTAAAGAATAATTTATTTTCAAATAGTTATAAAATATGTTCAGATTATGATTTCTTTCTACATATGTACCAAAAAAAACGAAAATTTAAAGAAATAGGTCTCATTATATCAAATTTTGAAGAAACAGGTGTTTCCTCAAAGAACAAACTAAAGTCTTATCGCGAAACTAAAGAAATATCACTAAAATATGCACCCAAAAAAACGCAAAAAATAAAAATACACATAGTGTTTTATATTAATATTTTAAAATTTATTATAAGAAAATTATCTTCTCCTTCATTCATCTATCAGCTTAGAAGGTGGAGAAATTCTATATTTCAAAATGAATAAACGTGATGATTAATCATTGATCTAAATCATTTAACATGGAATTGAAAAAGTTCAAAAATAAAAGCCTTTCTAACAGGGGAACGATAGACGTAAACACTGCAATTTTTGTTTTTTAATTATATTTTGAGATTGCTGTAGTGAAGGGGAAAAAGGAGGAGCCCAAATGAAAACTGCACTCATCACAGGAATAACCGGACAAGACGGAAGCTATTTAGCAGAATATCTGCTTAAAAAAGGATATACAGTTCACGGAATAATAAGAAGATCTTCTTCATTCAACACAAAAAGAATAGATAACATATACCAAGATCCTCATGAAAAAAATAGGAGATTGATCCTACACTATGGGGATTCAACTGATTCCACAAACTTAATAAGAATCATGAAAGAAGTTGAACCTGATGAAGTATACAATTTAGCTGCTCAAAGTCACGTTAAGGTTTCTTTTGAATCACCTGAATATACAGCTGAAACGGTAGCTTTAGGTACACTAAAGATTCTTGAAGCGATTAAACTATTAGGATTAGAAAAAAAGACAAAGTTCTATCAAGCAAGCACATCTGAATTATATGGAGAAGTGCAAGAAATACCTCAAACAGAAAAAACACCTTTTTATCCACGAAGCCCATACGCTGCTGCAAAATTATATGCCTATTGGATAACCATAAATTACAGGGAAGCCTATGGATTACACGCCTCAAACGGCATACTATTTAACCACGAATCACCAAGAAGAGGAGAAACTTTCGTTACAAGGAAAATCACGAGGGCAGCGACAAGGATCCTTGTTGGAAGGCAACAAAAGTTATACTTAGGAAACTTATCAGCCAAAAGGGATTGGGGATACGCACCTGATTACATAAAAGCCATGTGGTTGATGCTCCAACAAGATGAACCAGACGATTATGTCATAGCAACGGGAGAAACACACAGTGTAAGGGAATTCTGTGAAGAAACCTTTAGTAACTTAGGAGTTAGCATAAAATGGAAAGGCAAAGGAAGCAATGAAAAAGGAATAGTAGACAGTTTAGATAAAGAAAAACTCGAAGCAGTGCTTGACGATATAAAAACACCGCTAAAATTAGGGGATACAATAATAGAAGTTGATCCAGTATACTTTAGACCTACAGAAGTTAATTTGTTAGTTGGAGACTCAACAAAGGCAAAAGAAAAACTAAACTGGGAACCACAAGTGAAATTCAAAGAACTTGTAAAAATAATGGTAGAAAACGATCTAAAACTCGCCTTGAAAGAAAATCAAAGAAACGAATGGATAAAAGAGTAGAAAATATTTGAAAGGAGTTCTTTTTAATGAACAAAGACAGTAAGATATACTTAGCTGGACACACGGGGTTGGTAGGATCAGCTATATACAGAAAGTTGAAAAATGAAGGATACACGAATATAATAACAAGAACACACAAAGAGTTAGACTTAACAAACCAACAACAAACACAAGAGTTCTTTCAAAAAGAAAGGCCTGAATATGTATTTTTAGCAGCGGCAAAAGTTGGAGGAATAAAAGCAAACGACACATATCCAGCAGATTTTGCTTACATCAACATAATGATAGAAAGTAATGTAATCAAAGCATCATATGACTACGGAGTGAAAAAATTACTTTTCCTAGGAAGTTCTTGTATATATCCAAAACTATGTCCACAACCAATAAAGGAAGATTATCTACTCACAGGACCTTTAGAACCAACAAACGAGGCGTATGCAATAGCAAAGATAGCGGGATTAAAAATGTGCCAATACTTCAACAAACAATATGGAACTAACTTCATAAGTGTGATGCCAACAAACTTGTACGGCCCAAACGACAACTTTGATTTGGAAACATCCCACGCATTAGCAGCTATACTAAGAAAATTCCATGAAGCAAAAATAAACAACAAACCATACGTTGAGGTATGGGGAACGGGGGATCCAAGAAGGGAGTTCCTGCATGTAGACGATTTGGCAGACGCTGTATTACATCTTATGAACAACTACGATGGAAATGAACCAATAAACATAGGGACAGGAGAAGATTTAACGATAAAAGAACTCGCACAATTGATAAAAGAAGTTGTAGGATACGAAGGAGAAATAAGATTCGACACAACCAAACCTGATGGAACACCAAGAAAGCTTTTAGATGTAACAAGATTGTATAACACTGGATGGAGACATAAGATAGAATTGAAAGAAGGGTTAAAACTCACATACCAGTGGTTTAAGGAGAATTGGGGAAGTTAAAGAGGTTGCATTCACTAAAATAAAAGTGATTCTTTTTACTAACAATTGCGTTGATTAGCCTTAGTTGATATAGTTAACAAAAATCAATCAGATGTTGAAATCAAAGAACGTTGAAAAAGTTGAAGAATAGATAGAAAAAGCCAATAATTTAAAGATCAGAAAGATAGATAAATTTGTGAATGGGTTAAAAAGAGATATGCAAGCGGTTAGAAAAGCATTATATATAAATACAACAATGGACTAGCAGAAGGTTCTGTGAATAAACTAAAAGTTATTAAAAGGATAATGTATGGAAGAAACAAATTTGAGATGTTGAGACAGAAAGTTCTTTTTCTTGGGAATAATGGATAATTCAACAATCAGTGGAAAGAACCAGTATTCGGTTAGCCATATCAAGCGAATTAATGGAGTTGTTAGGGGATGAAAAATAATGAAAGTATTACACATAGTAGCAGGCGAATTAAGCGGTGGTGCTGCACGGGGAGCATATTGGCTACATTGTGGATTAAGAGAACTGGGAGTAGAAAGCAAGGTATTTACAAATAGTAAAATCACTTATGACGACGATAATGTTATTACGACTGTGAAGTCAAAAAAAGATAAAGTTCTTAATATCATACGAGGGCAGGTTGATAACTTGCTTTTATTCTTTTATCCCAAAGGGAAACGGGTACCATTCAGCACTGGAATGTTCGGAGTAAATTTTACAAAAGTAAAAGAATACAAGGAAGCTGATATTATTCATCTACACTGGATAAATGGAGGATTTGTGAATATCAAGCATTTGAGAAAGGTAGATAAGCCAATAGTGTGGACTATGAGAGACATGTGGCCGATGACAGGTGGATGCCACTATTCTATGGGATGCAAAAAGTACAAAACAGGCTGCGGTAATTGTGAACAATTGAAAAGTACTAGGAGTTATGATCTTTCAAAGTTAGTCTTAAATAGAAAAAAGAAATATCTCCCAAAAAGCATGAAATTGGTTGGAATAAGCCAGTGGTTGTCTGATGAAGCAAAGGAAAGCGAACTGTTTCGGAAGTTCGATGTTCGGACAATACCTAACAATATTGATACAAATGAGTTTTTTCCGGTGAATAAAAATGTGGCGAGAGCTATTTTAGGTATTAACACAGATAAAAAAGTGGTTTTATGTGGGGCCATTAATCTTCATGATTTTTATAAAGGTTTTAGTAAGTATATAGAGGCGCTGAATTATTTAGATAAAGAGAGTTACTTTTTATGCTTTTTTGGTAATGTAGATAAAAGTGTAGTTGAAGATTTAGGATTTGAATATAAAAGTTTTGGATATTTGCATGATAATATTTCTTTAAGGCTTGCTTACAGTAGTGCAGATCTTTTTGTTGCACCAAGTCTGATGGATGCTTTTGGTAAAACATTGGCAGAGTCTATGGCATGTGGTACTCCTGTTGTATGCTTTGACGCAACAGGGCCAAAAGATATAGTAACGCATAAAGTTGATGGATATAAAGCCAAACCATATGAAAGCAAAGATTTAGCTTATGGTATCGAGTGGGTTTCAAACGCTGAAAACTATGATGAACTTTGTAAAAATGCTAGAGAAAAAGTAGTTAGGGAGTTTGACAGCAAAATAGTGGCTAAAAAATATATAGATCTTTATCGAGAAATTTTGAATGGTAATGGTTCTCTAACGAAAACAGCAGGCAATTAAGTTGGAATTGAATTAAGTATACGCATGTCCAAAAAGAAATGCAAAAAAACTTTACTGAAGAATTGGAACTTAGCTGCTTTTTTTGGAATTCGGAGATAGGTTAATTGTATTACGTTGTTGTTCTATCTTTGATGTTTAGTCTGCTTCTGTCATATTCGGTATGTGTTCAAACAATTTGGGTAGTGCTTTTCTAACCTCTTATATTTTGCACTTTTATAAATAATACCAAATTCTTTAAACATTTGCTCATACTTTATTTTACCTATTCACTATTTCTGGAAGGAAATCAAAAGAAATAGTTTTCCTTAACTTTAACGATTTATTTTATTCGCTAAAAGGAGTTGATTAACAAATGAAAATCACAGTTGTAGGTCTGGGATATGTGGGACTATCATTGGCAGTACTGCTTTCTCAACACAATGAAGTATTAGCCTTAGATGTGGTAGAAGAAAAAGTAGACATGATTAACAATAAAAAATCACCGATAACAGACAAAGAAATACAAGACTACTTAAATACAAAAGATCTCAATTTAACAGCCACAACTGACAAGCAAAAGGCTTATAAAAATGCAGAATATATAATAATAGCAACCCCCACAGATTATGACACGGAAAGAAACTATTTTGATACAAGTTCTGTTGATGGTGTAATAAAAGATGTACTTGAGATCAACCCAAAGGCAACAATGATAATAAAATCAACTATTCCTGTTGGATATACAAAAGAAGCAAGAGAAAAATTTAAAACCGAGAATATTATATTTTCTCCAGAATTCTTGAGAGAAGGAAAGGCCTTATATGATAACTTATACCCTTCAAGAATAGTCATTGGAGAAAAGAGTGAAAAGGCAAAAATATTTGCAGATCTGTTATTACAAGGAGCGATAAAAAAAGATGTCCCAACATTATTCACAGACTCCACAGAAGCCGAAGCGATAAAATTATTTGCCAACACATATTTAGCTATGAGAGTATCTTTCTTCAATGAATTAGACACCTTTGCTGAAATAAGAGGGTTAGACACAAAGCAAATAATAGAGGGAGTATGTTTAGATCCAAGAATAGGAAATTTCTACAACAACCCTTCTTTTGGCTATGGTGGGTACTGTCTTCCGAAGGATACAAAGCAATTATTGGCAAATTATGAAAATGTACCGAATAGTTTAATGACAGCCATAGTAGAAGCAAACAGAACAAGAAAAGAACACATAGCAAACATGGTAATAAAAAGAAATCCAAAAGTAGTTGGAATATATAGATTAACAATGAAAAAGGATTCAGATAACTTCAGGCAATCAGCTATTTTAGATGTTATGCAGATCTTAAGAAAATATGGAATTGAAATAATTATTTACGAACCAGAACTAAAGGAAAACAACTTTTACAATTTAGAAGTGATTAACGACATCAACCATTTCAAACAAAAATCAGAGTTAATACTGACGAACAGAATGCATGAAGAATTAAAAGATGTTATAGAAAAAGTTTATACTAGAGATTTGTACCAGAGGGATTGAAAAACAATGTTTGCAAAATTCTATTTTTTATAGTATAATCTTTTTACATTGTTCAAAAATTGAACGAAGGTGTTGAATATTATGCAAGATAATGAGATACTCATATTAGAAGAATTGGAAAAGAATTCTGATATAACTCAAAGAGACCTTTCAGAAAAAACAGGGTTATCCTTAGGAATGGTGAATTTACTTTTAAAAAAGTTCATCAAAAAAGGGTTTGTCAAATTAGAAAGGTTGAATAGCAAGAGTTTCAGGTACATACTAACCCCAGAAGGATTCAAAGAAAAGAGTAAAAAGACAATAGAGTATATGAAAATATACTACAGAAGGACATTGCTGATAAAACAAAACATAGAAAGAATAATACAAACATATGGAAGAAATAGAACTTACGTTCTATTTAGTAAAGATAAAGAAATGAAGGAAATAATAGAAGGGATATTGAAAGAGTTAAGAGTTAAATACATAACAGAAAACGATGTTGAGAAAATAGAAAGTACAAACGTTGTACTGTACTGGAATGTTGAAGATAGAGAGAAGCTCGAAGGTTGGAAATGTGAGTTTTTGATATATTCTTAATTTCTCAATATTATAACTACAATTACATTCGGAGTTGATAAATAGTGAAGGTACTGTTCATAACAAATTTGTTTCCTTTTCCTCATATTCCTTCGGCTGGAACATTCATAACAAACAGACTTAAAGCTCTACAAAGCTTTGATATAAATTTCGATGTTTATGGCATTACTTCTAAAGATACTTTTGGAGTAAAACTTTTAAGAAAGATTCTTTCAAAAACTAATGCAAGTGTTACTGCTTCATTTTATGAAGTCCATGGTGTAAAATACAAATATGCGTCTTTTAGGAGGAATGTAATTGATATCTTTAACTCAAAGATATTAAAGAAAAATAATCAAATTAAAGATTCAAAAGAAGTTGCGGAGGATCTGTTTGATAAAATTAAGGATAATGAGTTTGATATAATCCATGCCCATGGGATGTATGGCGCACCTGCTGGATTAATTGCAAAACTTTTATCGCAAAAGTTAAATATTCCATATATGGTTACTTGCCATGGTAGCGATATAAACTTAGCGATGCCTAAGGCAAAAGAATTGTACGTTGATGTTTTAGAAAATGCTGCAAAGGTTATCTTTGTAAGTAATGCCTTATTGAACAAAGCTAAATCATTTGGATATGCTGGTGAGAATTCTGTTGTTATTCCCAACGGGATTGAACCAGATACCTTTAAGCCTTTGGATAAAGAAAAGATAAAAAAAGAATTGGGGCTGTCTAAAAAGGTTGTTGGGTTTGTAGGGAATCTTATTAATGTAAAAAGGGCAGATAAATTGCCCGAAATTTTTTCTTATATAACTTCAATCTACGATACTGAGTTTTTAGTTGTTGGAGATGGTGAGTTAAGAAAAGGCATTGAAAATGAATGTAAGAAAAGAAATTTGAAGGTTAAATTTGTTGGTCGTGTTTCTCATGAAGACGTACCTTATTATATGAATGCTATGGATGTGATGATACTTCCGAGTAGGAATGAAGGATTTGGGGCTGTTGTTATAGAAGCACAGGGATGTGGGGTGGCTGTTGTTGGTAGCAGTAACGGAGGTATACCTGAGGCAATTGGAGATGGAGGAATAGTCGTCGAGGAAGGGGAAAACTTTGAAAAAAGGTTTGCTGAATCGGTTGTAAATTTATTAGAAAATCCAATTGATGGAAGTTATTTAAGAAATAGGGCTTTGGGTTTTTCGTGGGAGAATATTGTAGAAAAGGAAATAGAGGTTTATAATGAAACTTTAAATAGATTTGGAGGAAGCAATGCCTAAAGAGAGAGAATTTATTAAATCTTTTTTTCAATTTTCAATGGGGCAATGGATAGCTGCTTTGATTTCTTTCATCACTACTCCTATTACCACTTGGGTTATAATCCCAGAAGAGTTTGGTAGGGCGTCGATGTTCACTTTGGCTTTCAATTTACTTCTCAATGTTGCACTTCTTGGAGCGGATCAGAGTTTTGTTCGGATGTTTTATGAAAGGTCTGAAGATAAGAGAAGGGATTTACTTTGGGATTCTTTGCTGCCTAGTTTGAGTATAGGCGTTGTGGTTTTTGTTGTAATTGGTATCTTTTGGAAAGAGCTTTCTTTTGTTCTTTTTGGGGATTATAACCATTTTCTTCCGATTTTTTTGTTGGGGGTTACTATATTAATTGGTATTTTAGAGAGATTTTCCACTCTTGCTGTTCGGATGAAAAAAAGAGGTATTGCTTTTTCGACGTTGAGGGTAGTAAACGGAATAACAAATGCGGTTTTTACGATTTTATACGCATTATTCGTTTCAAGAAGTTTTTATGCTGTTATTGTTGGTTTGTTTTTTTCTCATATAGTTACCGCTTTATTAGCGATCTTTTTTGAAAGGGAATTGTGGTTTGGGAAGTTCAAGGTCAGTTTTAAATCGATAAAATCGATTGTTAGATATGGGCTTCCTTTTGTTCCTACTTTCCTTATAACTTGGCTTTTTCAGTCAATAGATAGGTTGGCTTTAAGAAATTATTCTGATTTTACGGAGATAGGCTTGTATTCTGCTGCTTTCAAAGTGGTTGCGGTGATGAATTTAATTCAAACGGGGTTTACTACGTTTTGGACCCCCGTTTCTTACGAGAGTTATGAAAAAGAGCCTGAGAGTAAGGGGATCTTTGAGAAGACTTCTGTGTTTATTGCTGCAGCTATGTTTGTATTTGGACTTCTGATCGTTGTGTTTAAAGACGTGATATTTTTGCTTTTAGAAAGTTCTTATAGGCAGGCTGCTGGGATTAGCTCTTTTTTGATTCTGATGCCTATTATGTATACCGTTTCTGAAACGACGGTTGTTGGTATCAATTTTAAGAAAAAAACATTTTGGCATATGTTGATAGCAAGTGTGGCAGCAGGGGTTAACGTGTTTGGGAATTTGATGCTTGTTCCTGTATATGGTGCAAAGGGTGCAGCATTTTCTACAGGGGTGTCATATATAGTTTTCTTTTGTATGAGGACGTTTATATCTAGAAGTTTGTTCCCTGTGAATTATCATTTGAGTAAATTTTTTATTAGTACGTTTGTTTTTGTGGTCGTTGCTTTTATAAACACTTTTGTTATTAATATGTTTTTTCAGGTTGTGTCTGCTGTTTTTGGTTTGATGGTTGTGATGTTTGTGTATAGAGATCAGGTGAAATATGTGTTTGATTTGGGGGTTGGTTTGATGAGAGAAGTGAAGGAGAGGGTTGCTAGCAGGTGAGAAATTAGCGCCCTTTCACCCCAGCTTCCCACCCATAAGGAAAAAGTTTTTTAGCATTCCGTTCACCCAGCTCCCCAACCGTGAGGAAAAGGAGCTTTGTTAGCGCCCTTCCCACGCTTCCCATCCATTTTTATGGGCCCTATGGTCCCTTAAATTCGGGGGAGTAAGAGGGTTCCGACCTGCATCCTGTCCATCTTAGGCCACCTAACTTACTTTGGGGGTATCATTTGAGGTGGTTTTGTTATAGAATAAAACAGGTGATTATATGAAAAGAAGAAGATATATAATAATATCATTTATTTTTTTAATTTTTTGGGTTGGAGTTATTTTGTTTTTTGGAACAAGAAATCCAGAGGAATCTTCAAATCAATCTTATTTTGTCTATAATGTTATTAAATCAATAGATAATGTATTTGATTTTTCAGATACAAAAT
>NZ_JAIP01000015.1:62553-65727 GCF_002924605.1 Petrotoga sp. SL27
ACCTTTTTCCATTCCTTCATTCTTCAACTTTTCAGCTATTGTCATTATCAATTCACCCCTTTCATCCATTACTTTTTTCGCTACTTCTTCTACCTTTTCTATGTTTATATCGTCCCTTGTATACATTAAATACAACATACATGATTCAAATAATTCATCAAACGTCTTTTTGTCTTTTATCCCAACAAGAAATTCAAACGCCTTTATTAATTCTTCGTCAAACTTTTCTCCTGTTTTTACTCTTGCCACTCTTGTCGTTTGTAATATCGCCTTTAAATTTGCTAACCCTACTATACCTAATTTTTCTTCTGGTGAGAAATCATATATCTCATATTGGTAAGTAGGTATATATTGTTTCATTATTTCTGGTAGCTCTTCTATTCCTTCTATGAGATTTATTAACTTCGTCTCTATATTCCATTTGTTTTCTCCATTGTATATTACTAGTGGTATTATTATAGGTAATTTGTTCGTTTTGATGTTGTATTTTTCTTCCCATATTCTGAGTATGTATTTTAAAAGTTGTAGAAGTACACGCGGATCATTGTAGCTTTTGTGTTCAAACAGAATGTATATGTATCCATCTTGTCCATTTATCCTTGTTTTGTACAACATGTCTGAGTGGCTTTCTTTTAAATCTTCATCCACATAGCTTTTGTCTTCTTTGGTTAAATAATTTAGGTCTAGTACTTTGGTAATCTCAGAAGGTAAATAGTTTTCTAAGAAATTTTGAGCTATTTTTTTGTTACCAAAATGTTTTTTGAAGAAAGCATCGTGTGGGTTGTTTAATTCGCTCATCTTTTGCCTCGCTTTGTGCTATAGATTTTGTTTGTTCAAAATTAATTATACCATATGTTTTTGAAGATGTGTTATCTTATTATCCAACTCCTGTATAATGAGTTTTATAGCGCCCTTTCCCCGCTGCCCACCCGTGAGGAAAAGGATCTTTGTTAGTGCCCCTTCACCCTGTTCCCCACCCATTAGGAAAAGGATCTTTGTCAGCGCCCTTTCACCCTGTTCCCCAGCCATAAGGAAAAGATTCTTTTGCCCTTTCACCACGTTTCCCACCCGTTTTAGGAAGAAAAAGTAGGCAAGTTGGGTTTTATAGTTTCGTGTTTTGAAATAAGAAAGGTAATGGTATAATAGGGTTGATTGGAAAACGCTTGGGAGAGAAGAAGTGTTCATTCATAGAGGTATATATTAAGTAGTTCAGATATAAGTTAAAAGATGAAATTTGATAGGACACTACGTATAAACACTTTATAAAAAGCTCAATCCGTTAACCTACAAGTCAAAAAAATATTAGTTTGTGTCATTGAGGAGGGTAATATAAAGATATATTTTTAACAATATTTAATATATTATACCATCAATTGATGGTATAATGTGAGTGTAGGAACCATAAAATGGTTGAATTTTTTCTAGAATTATTGAAACAATTTATCAATAATAATCAATTACAGCTCGTGAAAAGGGTGAAAAATACTGAGTTTCTAACCAAGATCGGATGGACTGAGCAAGACGTTCATAATTTTTTACTTAACGAATTAACAAAAGATGATTTTATATATGATAGTGTAGAAAAAGACTTTAATTTTCCTGAAGGAACTGTTTATATTTTTAAAAAACAATTGTGTGTTGAGGATGAAGTGTATCAAATTTATATAAAAATAAAATACGTTGAAAAAAAAAGATTACATGGTACTTTTGTCTTTTCATGAATCAGAGGAGGGTGAAGGAAATGTATGAATTGAAAAAACCAAAAGAAAAGTTGTTCTGTGAGCAATGTGGAAAATTGGTGGGGTATAAAACTATAAAAAAGAAAGAGAATTATAACGTTAAGAATTATCCTATTGAAGTCGAACGGACTGTTGCTATATGTGAAGAATGTGGGGCTGAGTTACTTGAACCATATTATGAGAATGAGAATTTAAAAGCGGCATACAGAAAATATGCTGAGTTGAATAATTTGGTATTACCTGAAGAGATCAAGGAAATTAGAAGTAAGTATAATGTCTCTCAAACATTATTTGCCTTGATTTTAGGTTTAGGAGAAGCTACTATACAACGTTATGAGATGGGTTCATTGCCAACTAAAGTTAATAGCGATTTGATCAAGAGAGTTTCCGAACCAGTTGAATTTTACAAAATTTTAAAAAGTAATAAAGATAATATTCCCGATATCGAGTATAAGAGGATCTTAGCAAACATTCAAAGAATTCTTAAAGAATTTGAAAATAAACTTGAAATTCAAGAATTGGAAAAAATTCTGTATATTAAACATCCTGAAATAGATATTGAAAAAATGAAAGGTTTAATAGCTGGTTTATTTTATTATTCAAAAAAATATTATCATAAGGATTTTTTATTCAAAACCGTCTTTTTTAAATTGCTATGGTTAGTGGAAAAGGAATCCAAAAAAATTCTTGGCAGGCAAATTGCTAATTTGAAATTCATTCATTATAATTATGGCCCAATTCCCAAAGGGGCAAAAAATGAAGAGGGCGTTCTTTTAGATTATTTGATAAAGACAAATTTAATAAGAATGAATATCGATTTTTCTAAAAAGTTTTTGAAAGAGACATATATGATCTGTTTGGTAGATCAGAGCCCTTTAAAGTATTTAGCAGATGAAGAAAGAAGTGTTGTAGAAAAGATTGTTAAAGAGTATGGAGGATTGAGTGCCAGCAAATTAGTAGAATTGGCACATAATGACGTAGATTTTAAAAATTCAAATTATGGTGAAGAGATTGTGATTTAGTGTAAATTTTTTAATGGATAACTCTGATCTATAACAATATACCACCCTATCACACAAATCCTGTACAGCGAGCTTTATAGCGCCCTTCCCCCACAGCCCGCCCTTCTAAGGAAGGGAACTGCGGTCCCTTAAACTCGGGGGAGTAAGAGGGTTCCGACCTCCATCCTGTCCATCTTAGGCCACCTACCTTACTTTGGGGGTATCATTTGAGGTGGTTTTGTTATAGAATTAAACAGGTGATTATATGGAAAGAAGAAAATATATACTAATATCATTAATTTTTTTATTTTTTTGGGTTGGAGTTATTTTGTTTTTTGGAACAAGAAATCCAGAGGAATCTTCAAATCAATCTTATTTTGTCTATAATGTTATTAAATCAATAGATAATGTATTTGATTTTTCAGATACAAAAT
>NZ_JAIP01000015.1:65737-107449 GCF_002924605.1 Petrotoga sp. SL27
GATAGCGCTTGTTAGAAAAAGTGGGCATTTTGGAATATATTTTATACTTGGTGTGTTTTCTTGGTTGTTTGGATATTTGTATTCAAAGAGATTATTGATAGGGACTTTACTTGGAGTATCTTTACCAGCACTTATTGCTGCATTAGATGAATATTCTCAAGAGTTTGTTGGCAGAGGTTCTTTATTGAATGATGTTCTTATAGATATTTCAGGAGCTGTTTTTGCTAATATAATAATTTTGGTAATTTATGTGGTTTATAAGATTTGTAAGGAGATTTATCTAAGGTATAAATAAAACGCTATCTTTTTTTACATAGCGTTTGAGCTTACTAAATGAAAAGCATATCACCCTATCACACAAATCCTGTATAATGAATTTGGTAAAAAAGATTATTTCAATAACTCTTTTAGGTCTTCTATGGTTATTTCTAATAAATTGTCTCCTATGTAATCTATCGTCTTCTCATCTGCTTTTCTTATCTTGTCTTTTATTTCTTCAGTTAGTTGGTTACCAAATCTTTTGCTTAATATTTTAATTGCAAATTCTCTTTCTCCTTCAAGTTTTCCTTTTTCCATTCCTTCGTTCCTCAACTTTTCGGCTATCGTCATAACTATTTCACCCCTTCCAGGCATTATTTCTTTTTGTACCTTTAATATATCTTCTATCGTTATATCTTCCCTTACGTTTAGTAGGTAGATCATGCACCCTTCAAACCATTCATGTACCTGTTCTTCTGGTAGTTGGTTTATGTATGCGAATACTATTGCTAATCTTTCTTTAAATTCTTTTTCGGTCATTGCCGTTCCTGCTCTCATTGCTTCTAATGCAACTTTCGTCGCTGTTAATCCTATTATCCTTTTTTTCCTAAGGTGAGCTATCTTATCGGATAACTGCTGTATAATGAGTTTTATAGCGCCCTTCCCCCGCAGCCCCACCCGTGAGGAGAAGGATCTTTGTTAGCGCCCTTTCACCCCGCTACCCGCCCATTAGGAAAAAGTGTGTTTCCCTTTTACCCCGCAACCCACTCTTCTAAGGAAGTAGGAAAGGGCTTCGCCAGGGATAAAATACTTTATTATTAAAAATATACAAAACGTCTTCATAAGGTGTCTTTTTGGCTAGGTCTTTATGTTTTCGACTGTGAAACAAGGGCTTGGTGAATTTTGTGGAATTTTTGATGTTCTTTTAGTTTAGTAAGTGCAATGCGGCTAGTTCTCGTATTTTAAAATTTCGTTTTCTAATTCCTTAGAAATTCTAAAACCTGCTTTCTTTAATTTGTTTAAAACTTCTTCAAGAGAAGATATTATATTCTTATTTTTTGCGCTAATAATAACGCCTAACGTTCCAGTAATTTGGAGATTTAACTTGTTTGCTAATTTTCTTGCTTTCAAGTCATCCAAAATTAAAATTACATCTTCTTTTTCTAAAGCTAGAGCTATTGAACTTGCTTCTCCTAAATCAATAAACGTAGATAATAGTTTTAAATATTTTTTATCATTAACTTCTCGAACTTTTATCCATTCGGGAATCGGTTTTTCGAATTCTTTTAAAACTTCTTGCGTTATAAATATATTTCCATAAAGCTCTTTTAGTATGAACAGCATATCAATGTTGTCTAAAACAATTAGACAACTTGTGTCAGATATGTAATTAGGCATTTTTCACATCATTTCTTAATTCTTCAGCATTGTAATTAAATAGTGAGACATCGAAACGACCTAATATTTCAATAAAAGCTCTCTTGGAAAGTTCCGCTAGTTGTGCAGCTTCTCCTATGGATAACTTGCCTTCTTCATATAATTTTGAGGCTATCAACAATTTGATTTCTTTTTCATTTAAATCGATAAAATCTGGTAGATTTATAGATATGGATTTCATAAAAACACTCCTCGTAAAATATTTATACTCGCTTTTTAGAAACGTTAAATTTCATAGATAACGTTCCTATGACCCACTCCTTACCCATCTAAGGAAAGGGATTGTGACTTCGTCTGCTACCATTATTTCAATATTTCTTTTAATTCTTCTATGGTTATACTAAGAATATTTTTCTTTATTTGGTTTATGGTTTCTTCATTTGCTTTTCTGATCTTTTCTTCTAATTTTTTATCTAAATCTTTTCCAAACCTTTGGTTTAGAATCTCAATTATCAATTCTTTTCTTTCTTCAAGTTTTCCTTCCACTTTAGCTTTTTCTCTGTCTCTTTTTGCTATCTCTTCTAATGTGTTAAACATTTTTGGCACCTCCATTTCTTTTAGCTCTTCGTACCTTTCTTCTATCTCTTTGTAATCTGTCCTCTTTCTAAGCAATTCTAAGAATGCGTTTCTGTGTTTATCAAACTTTTCTTTTTCTTCTTCTGGCAACTTCGATATTATATCTTCATTTATCATCTTTAGCAACTCTTCCATTTTTTTTATCTTTACGTTTGGTTTGTCCGTTAATAAGATTACCCCTAGTGCGTTCTTCATGTTTATTATCGTTTCTTCTTTTATATTGCTTAAATTTATTAGTTCATAATTTGCTTTTATTAAGTATTCTTCCATGTTTTTTATCTCTGTTATCTTCTCTTTTACGTCCATTGGTGAAGTCCATTTCGCTTTTCCATCGTAAAAAACTATCCCTATTATGACTGGCAGTTTGAATCCTTTTTGCTCCGATTCTTTTTTGTGACTTTTTACATATCGTTCCCATATCCTTACCTTATATGCCAACATCCTGAATGCCATCAGTTGGTCAACTTTACTTTGATGTTCTAACAATAGGTATATGTATACATCTTGACCGTTTCCTTGAACCCCCTTCGGGGCGTTTCCCTTTTCTATTTTGTATAGTATGTCCGATCTTTTTATGGAGAAGTCTTTGCCTATTAGTTCAGTTTGTTCACGTTTTAAATCTGTTTCTTTTATTTGTTTTGTGATCTTTTTTGGTAGAAAGGCTTTTAGAAAGTCATAGAATACGGTTCTGTCTTCAAATAATTCTTTGAAAATCGAATCTTTTATTGGATTAGACATAAGCTTCTCCTTTTTGGTTTATTTTTTGTTATTTTTAGCACCCCCTCGCCCTGCTGCCCGCCCATAGAATTAGTGAAGTGTTTTCTTTGTTAATTTAATTATACCATATCTTTTTAAATGTGCGTTATCTTATCATATAACTTCTGTATAATGAGTTTTCTAGCGCCCTTCCCCCGCAGCCCACCCTATAAGGAAAGAGGGACTTGCGGTCCCTTAAACCCTGTTTTTCACACATAAGGAAAAAGTTCTTTGTTTGCGCCCTTCGCTCCGTTGCCCGTTTTATTGAAGACCGTTCATCTTGTAGATCGAGAGAATGCTTTTTAAATCAAAGAAGAATGTTTGGGTTGAGGGAAAAGAGTATCATTTTAAAGACATCGATTTATGATCTAACCAATTTTTTTGCACTTATTCATCGAAAAGTGTACCACCCTATCACACAAATCCTGTATAATAAATTTGAACAAAAAATTTTACAGGGGGAAACACCCCGAAGGGGGTTCAAGGAAGGTGATAGAGAAGGTACAATACAATTATATAAGATTTTTGTATTTTAACAAACACAAAAGTCAAAGAGCAATAGCAAAAGAAATGGGGATACACAGAGCGACGGTCAAAAGAGCTATCAAGAACCCAGAACAGAAGTATCATATGAACGTTGAGAGAGATAAACCAGTAAATGGAGATTTTGAAAAACGTATCAAACACTTGTTAGAATACAATTCAAACCAACCCAAGAACCAAAAGTTAACCAAAAGACGTATATACGAACTCATCTGTGAAGAAGGATACAAAGGAAGTTATTCCTCCTTCACCTATCAAGTAAGGAAGATAGAAGAGAAACTTGGTATCAATCAAAAAGAAGGATAAAAGAAGCAAAGTGGATACTTATCAACTGATCCATAAAGAAATACTGGAACTCAGTCAATGTAAGTTCATCGAAGAAAAGGCAAATCTTTTGTTCTTAGGATCACTAGGTGCAGGAAAAACACACATAAGTGTAGCGATAGGAATACAAGCATGTAAGAAAGGGAAAACAGTAAGTTTTTTCACAGCAGCCAATCTTGGGAACATTTTAGTTGAAATGCAAGAAGAACGACAACTAACAAAGTTCCAAAAAAAGTTGAGCAAAGTAGATTTACTGATAATTGATGAACTAGGATACGTGCAGTTATCCGACCAAGTTACACAACTCATGTTCCAAATATTCTCTGAAAGGTATGAAAAATGTAAAAAGTTATATAATTTTATTGTTAATTTTTGAAAGAAGAAAATTCTCTGTTCAAAAAAATTTTTAGGAGATGATTTGAGTTGCCAGTTTATTATTTGAATTTGACCCCTAAATATGAAGAAGGAATCATACATTATGAAGTACATGAAGATAATTGCACTTGGTTAAGTGGAGTTAAAGATCGTGAGAAATTGGGTAATTTTCGTGATTGTCATGGAGCCATAAAAGAAGCGCAACGCAGATATTCTGATTGGAGAATAGATGGTTGTAAACATTGTTCTCCAGAGTGCCACAGCTTGTAAAGACTAAACTAAGAACAGAGAATTTTCTTCCCTAGGAGGTTGAGGTGCGGTTAAAATATTATATAAATTGTTTTTGACTTTAAATGCTACTTCATTATTGATTGTGATTTTTTTGATAAAACAGCACTGTATAATAATAAATAAAGCTCCGAATTGGGTTTCCTATCTAATATTTATTTCATTTCCTGTTTTAATGACGGGTTCAAGCCTTCTTTGCACTCGTTTTTTAAGTACAGACAGTATTGAAGGAAATGTAAAAGATTTAGAACATGCAAATAATGCTTATTTACCTAGTTATTTAGGGTATTTTTTTGTTGCTCTAAGTGTTCCTGATGTCGAAACTCTTGTTTTTGTTTTTCTGATTTTGTTTGTATTTACTTACTTTTCACAAACTATTTATTTTAATCCTCTTTTCCTTTTGTGGAAGAGACACTTTTATTATGTAACAACAGAAAATAATATAAAAATTTTTTTAATTACAAGAAAGGTTCTCAGAAAACCAAGCGATGTACATTTTGAAAATTTAAAACGTATCAATAATTATACTTTTATAGATAATGGAGGGGCAAAAAGTGAATCATCTGATGGCTAAAATAAGAAAAAGAGGTAATGATAATAAATACAGAAAAATAACATCTGATGATAATTTTTATAAATTACCTGAGGATTTAGATAATCCAATTGAGTATTTACCAGATCACAATTTAGACGAAGATTCTTGGTTTGTTATATCTGAATTTTCAAAGAAACCATATTGCCTTGATATTCTAAAAAACAATTTTGAGTCTGTTGAGTATCTACAATTAGAAAAACTTGAAATAGATAAAATAGATTTTATTTTTTCATATCAAGATAAGAATGAATATTACTTTCAAAGAGTGTTAAGTTCTCATATTGTAAGTAAAAAGTTATTATATATTGGAGACGCATTTGAATTCAAAGAAAATACTAAATTTATAGTAATTAATGATATTCCGGATGCTATTTATTTAAAAGATCAAGATAAATTATACTTCAAAAAATTAACCTCTATTACCTCAATCTTTAAAGGGATAGAAGAATTATATAAAGAAGCAACTGAGGAAGAAACAAGAGAATTTTTAGAACAAAGCTTCATATGCCTTGATCAGGGATTTTCTTCTGAAAAGGTGAAAAAATCAAATAGAAAAAGAATTGCCTTGGCAATGGACACAATGAAAAATTTTAATAGTGATGAAAAGAAAAAAATATTTGATTACATTAAAGATTATTGCCCTAATTTAGAGAGAAAAAAAGGCGCATTTGTCGTAAAAAGCGATGAAGATTTAAAAAGTATATTGTATGGAATTGATCAAAGATATTACACAACACCTGTAAAAAATGAAAAAAGAATAGCAAATTCAATAATCCCTATTAATGAGTCATTTAAATAGGTAAAGAAGCATTCCTGTAAATAAAAAAGAAAGAATTTGAAAAAAGAACTTCCTTGTAAAATAAAAATAAAGATGTAGAGACTAATTTTCGTTTAGCGGGCACTTTTTTGGTACACTTTTCGTTTGGTAAGTGCCTGCAATAGATTATTTTTTCTCCAAATTTCTACCCTCAACAAATTTTTTAATGAATTCTCTTTTGTTAACTACCATTTTTTACTTTTTCTTTGTTTTAAAAGAGAAAATTAAATTCTTCCTTTAAAATTCTTTCTAAATTAAATTTTCCCTCTATTAATTTAGCCCAAAATTCAAATTGTAATTCATTTACATAGTCCCAATATGCTAATTTATATTTATTATCAAACATAATATTTCCTGATCTCCATTGACTTAGAGGATAAAAAAGTTGTGCATATGTAAATTCTTTCTTCAATTCAAATGAATATCTCACTATACCTTTCATTTCAAACTCTTTTTTGAAATCTTCATCTTTTATAACGTCATCAACGCTAAATAACCAATATCGCCATTCATTTTCGTTTAATTTTTTTAATTCATTCATCATAATTGTTTCTGTAACTATTCCAAAACTTCTATTTACTCTTTTTAACAATTTTTTAAAATTTTTCTTTTTCATTACTGCTAATCCTTTCGTATGATATGTATGTTGTGAATCTTCAAAAGGAAATTACTCCTTTTCACATTTTCTAATATATTTTGTGTTTTTCCTGAAAGTATGGGTATCGTTAATTACGATAATTCTTAACAATTCTTCGGTTTTCACCGATGGACATATGACTGATTAGCTTACATAATCAAGTATTTAATCATTTCAAATATTCTGATTCGAGCAGTCAAACTATTTCCAGTAATGTTCGGCGAATAAAAGAAGTCGACGAAGGAAATTTGGGCAAAAACTTTTATCTGTTATTAGTAGAAGTAGCTCAGTCATAAATATTACACATGGGGCATTTCCAATTGGTTCCATTTGGGCGTTGAGGGTGATACTTATTGTCGAGTTTATCTTTCCCACCAAAATCGTGATAATTTCCGCATTCTTTCTCAAACGCCATTTTTGGAGAAGTTGCATAGCTAAATTTAAAGTGAGTATATCAATTCGAGTTTTTGCCTTCCCACTGTTTTAGTCTTTCGTTTATATCATCATCCGAACGACCCACATAGCGTACATAAAATGTGTTATTTTGAGTATATCCCAACCCGTAGTTGCCAGGGGATTTCCTAGTAACTACCTCATCAACTTTTTCTGTTGTAAGCTCATAAGAGCCATCCATACTTAAAGTTGCCATTTCAAAAACCTCCTTTCAAAAATTCTCCCCAGTCAAGATTTGACCAACTAAGCGAGGGAATAAGAGGCACTTGCGGTACGGGCGGAACTGGGGGAAAAGTCGGAAGAGGTAGGACGGGTTTAACCTTCGGCACAAGCAAGACTGGTCCTCATATTGCTCCATGCGAAAATGCTACGGCATAACGTTCTTTATCACTAAAGAAACCTCGATCTAACCTTCTAAGATAATATCCATAGTAATTAAAAATCTCGTCTCCTCTTGCAATTGGAGGTGTACCATAGATATTGTAAATTACCTCTTTCTTTAACCATCTGACAGTTTGGCTCTCTTGATTATAAATTGGCTCCATTTTATCCGACCTCCTCAACTATTCCGCACCCATTAGGAAAAGGTGAAGAGCTTCGTTTACTACCATTACTTCAATAACCCTTTTAGTTCTTCTATGGTAATTTCTAACAAGTTATCTTCTATGTAGTCTATCGTCTTCTCATCTGCTTTTCTTATCTTGTCTTTTATTTCTTCAGTTAGTTGGTTACCAAATCTTTTGCTTAATATTTTAATTGCAAATTCTCTTTCTCCTTCAAGTTTTCCTTTTTCCATTCCTTCGTTCCTCAACTTTTCGGCTATCGTCATAACTATTTCACCCCTTCCAGGCATTATTTCTTTTTGTACCTTTAATATATCTTCTATCGTTATATCTTCCCTTACGTTTAGTAGGTAGATCATGCACCCTTCAAACCAATCTTGTACCTGTTCTTCTGGTAGTTGGTTTATGTATGCGAATACTATTGCTAATCTTTCTTTAAATTCTTTTTCGGTCATTGCAGTTCCTGCTCTCATTGCTTCTAATGCAACTTTCGTCGCTGTTAATCCTATTATCCTTTTTTTCCCTTTGATTGAGAAGTCACATATTTCATAACGGTATGTAAGTAAGTATGTTTTTAGTTCGTCTGATAAATCTTCTATCCCTTGTACCATATTTGATAAGTTCGTTTCTACGTTCCAGACTTCTCTTCCATGGTATATTACCATCGGTATTATTATTGGTACCTTTTTTGTTTTGGGATCGTATTTTTCTTCCCATATGTTCGTAATGTATCTCAACAGTTGAAAGATTACTTTACTTTCAATGTAGCTTTTGTGTTCCATCAAAATGTATATGTATCCATCTTGTCCATTTATCTTTGTTTTGTGAACATAATTATATCATATGTTTTTGAAGGTGAGCTATTTTATTATCCAACTCTCGCATAATAAGTTTTATAGCGCCCTTCCCCCGCTGCCCACCCATGTGGAAGAGGGACCTGCGGTCCCTTTCCCCGCTTTTCAACCATAAGGAAAGGGGTCTGTTCCTTTTTACCCCGCGGCCCACCCGTGAGGAAAAGTATCTTTATTAGCGCCCTTTTTTACCACGCTGCCCACCCATGTGGAAGAGGGACCTGCGGTCCCTTAGACCCTGTTTTTTCCACATAAGGGAAAAGGTTTTTTGCTCTTTTACTCTGCAACTTGCCCGTTTGAGGAAAGTGGAAATAGTTTAGCTTTCCTGCCCACCATTCCAGGAAGAGTAAGCGAAACAAAATCGGCTTATAAGAGGTTTCGTGCGTGCGTGTTAGAAAATGAGAAAGGCAATGGTATAATAAGGATGATAGGGAAACGCTTGAGGGAGTAGTGGCCAAGTTGAAGGGATGTTCTACATTAATCTTGAAGGCTTACCGGTAGGAAAGGAACCAATGATCTTTTACACAGCGGTATTTAAAATAGGCAACGAAGAGTTTGCAATGAGTAAAATCGAAAAGCTGAATGATGTGGATCTTGTAAGGAAGTTGGATAGAATTCGCGATGTATTTCTTAAAATTGGAGGGAATTTTTGAGGATACCTCATCAATTTTTTTCGATGAATTTTTCTATGTTTTTAATGAATTGTCTAATGTCATCCAAATTTTCTGTTATTATATCGTATAGCTCTTCTTGAGAGATCATGTGATACAGAGGGACCAATCTATTTCGATAACCCGCCATTTGACTTAATTTCTGGCTTAAATGCTTGTTTATAATATCTTTTTCTCCAAGCCCCAAAGCAATAGCTTTATATTCCGTAGACATATCTATGTTACCTGTCTTAGCTAATATATGCCTTCCAATATCAAAGATTGCTTCTAAAGACCTTCGGAGAAAGCTTTCAGCGGCTGCAGGGTTTCTTCTATCTCGTAGAAATTCTTCTTTTGATAAGTGAGACAGTATTTCTAACTGAATTAGATAGTCATTGATAAGAATCAATCTATCTCTAATAAGTTCTTTATTTATCATTTTTCATTTCTCTCCATATTTTTCTAATACTTCTTTATGGTATAAATCGAGTACATATTTAAAATCCGCAGCACGCCTTAATACCATCATTTCATATTCATCTTTGAAACTTTCTGATTCACTATATACGCATATGCCTTTTAGAGCTTCAGTTTGGAATACAGAATGAGTTTCTTGTGAAAAAACCAGATCCAATTTGTAAGGTTTGAATAATTCTTCTAATTCATTGTATATATTGGCATAAAGTTTGTATCTATGCTTTATACTATCCAAATCAAACAAAAAAACTATTCCCACATCTATGTCGGTGAGGGGATCATCTATTTTTATATCGTTATCTCCATTGTTTTTTAGTAACTGATAAGCCTTTTCTTTCTGCGAACCAAACAAATAGACTAACCCTATTTTATATTTTTTACACAAATCTTTTAGGAATTCTAATTTGTTCTGAACCATGTTGTTCACCTGCTTAATTCTTTTGTATTTAAATCTTATACTGTCTTGGGAAACTTTAAAAAGATAGATGCAGCGCCCTTTCACCCCGCTCCCCGCCCGTGAGGAAAAGCGCCCTGTGACCTTTTTAAAATTAATTGTCGCTTCCCGCTCATAAGAGGGGTAAATTGTTTTCTTTGTAAATTTAATTATACCATATGTTTTTGAAAGTGTGTTATCTTATCATATAGCTCACGTATAATAGGTTTTATAGTATATTTTGTAAAAAAATAATAGTCTTTTCACCAAAACCATAATTTTGTGGTATAATATTACTAACTTTAGAGTTGCTTACTCATGAGTTAGTAACTTACGAGTAAGTTATAGAGGTGACTTACATGTTTATTGGCAGAGAATCAGAATTAGCAGCTTTAAACAAACTATATAAAGAAGACAAATTCCAATTTGTTGTTGTATATGGTAGAAGAAGGGTTGGAAAAACCACCTTACTTTTGGAATTTTGCAAAGAAAAGCCTTTTATATTTTTTGTAGCCAACGAGTCAGTAGATAGTGTTTCATTAGAAAAATTTTCTAAAGAGGTGTTTTCATTTTTCAATCTAAGGGGGTTAACTGGGTTTAATTCTTGGGAAGAAGCTTTCATCTTTATTGCCAGTAGAACAAGAGAAGAAAGATTAGTAATAGTAATTGATGAGTTCCAATATTTAGTAAATGCGAATCGTAGTATTCCATCGATTTTACAGAAATTGATAGATCATAGTTTGAAAGACACCAAATTATTTTTGATAATCTGTGGTTCATATGTCAGTTTTATGGGAAATGAAGTCTTGGGTTATAAAAGCCCATTGTATGGGAGAAGAACCGCACAATTTGAGATTACCCCTTTTGGTTTTTTTGACAGTCGAAAGTTTTTCCCAAAATATTCTTGGGAGGAACAAGTCAACACATACGGTGTTTTAGGGGGCACACCACAATACTTGTTCACCTTTGATGAAAAGGTGGACGTTTATGAAAATATAAAACAAAAAATATTATTTAAATCATCGTATCTTAACGAAGAACCTACATTCTTGCTAAGGCAAGAATTAAGGGAGCCTTTGATTTACAATTCTATTTTAGAAGCTTTGGCAGAAGGAAACGGAAAATTGAATGAAATTTCCTCAAGAATCAGTTTCGATAATTCCAAAGTGGCTAAGTATTTGGAAACCTTGATTGATCTGAAGATCGTTGAAAGAATAAAACCTGAACCGATTGGTAGAAAAAGCAGGGGTAGTATTTTCAAGATTAAGGATAATTTCTTTAAATTTTGGTATAGGTTTGTTTTTAAAAACAAAGCATTAATTGAACAAGGATTGGCGGATTTCGTCATAAAAAATAAAATAAAGCCATTTATGAATGAGTACATAGGCCCCATTTTCGAAGACATTTCAGTTGAAATCCTGAAGAAAATGAATGTCGAGGGTAAATTACCATTCGTTTTTGAAAATATTGGAAAATGGTGGGGCAATAACCCCATTAAAAAAATAGAAGAAGAAATCGATATAGTAGCCTACGATAAGAAAAACCTTCTTCTTGGTGAATGCAAATGGCAAAATACATTGTTAGACATGTCGGTAGTTAAAAAACTTATGGATAAAGGGGCTTTATTTCATTTTGAGAATAAATTTTATATACTTTTCTCGAAAAACGGTTTTACGAAAGAAACCTTGAATTTTGCCAAAGCCAGTAATAATGTTATTTTAATAAGTTTTAAAGATTTTGTGTCCTGAGTTTGACAGTTACAAAAACGTAAGAATTCTAAAACGGGTGCACTTACTAAACGAAAAGTGTAAGTACCTTTTTAAAAGTACACTATAATTATACACTATTAATGTGTAAAATTCAAATTTTGGTGATCTATTTGATAATAATCAAAAATCATAATCATTCTAAAAAATTATTGTTATGAGGACAGGAACTGAAAGAGAAAGAATTACTCCTTGTCCAAAGGCTATTAGAGTAGTTTCTTTATTGGTGCTTTTTGCTATTACTCCAAGCATTGTGTCCATTGAAGTAGCCCCTCCAATTGATGCTGCTCCTAAAGGGGACCATTTAGCAACTAAAGGAATTAAAATTATTGCTAAAATTTCTCTAATTACATTTGCAGTGAAAGAAATTGCCCCCAAAACAGGAGAATAGAGATTGCTTATCATAACCCCTGAAAGAGAATACCAACCAAATCCTGCAGAAGCCCCTAAAGCTTCTTTTAAATTCAAGTCCGTAAAAAATATTGCTAAGGAACCAAAAATAAGACTTCCTAATATAGTTAATATTGATTGAAAAAGTATATTTTTCATATTAATTTTTAATTTTGAGAGTATCTTTTCTTCACTTCCTATGTCAACCCCAACACTAAATACTAAAAACATTAGTAAAATGGTCGTTAGATTGTTCGGGATATAAACGTTAAAATAGATGCCTGATATTATTCCAGCAACGACTGCAGATAATAACAATATCATTTAGTTTTCTCCTTTTTAAAGAACTTTTCGTAAATAGAAGTGAAAAGAATGCTTCCGATAATTGAAAAAACCGCTATGTATAAAGCGGTGAATCCAATTTCTTTAATTTGAAAAAGCAAAGTATCATCGTTGCCAATTTCATAACCCATAAAAAAGAGCAGTAAAACCGTTGACCATAAAACGGGTTTTATTTTTTTCAACCATTTTAGCCATCCTTTTAATCCTATGAAAATGCCAATTAAAAAGGCTATTAGTATTCCAACCATCATAATGAATCACCTCGTAATTAATTCTCAACCTTTTTGGAAATCTTTTCAATTTTCATTTCTTTTTTCCTTTCTTCTTTCTTTTTAAAAGTTATTTATTTTGATGTGAGCTGTGCTTAGTAGCTATTTGCGCCCCTTTGCCCCGCTCATCGCCCATAAGGAAAAAGGGCTTTAGCACTTTCACTCCGTTGCTTGCCCAACTAAGAAAAAGTAAAAGGGCTCCTTTCTGAAGCCCCAAAATTTTTTAAAATTTCCCTATTTTTTTCAATTTTTCGGATATTTTTCGGACGTCTTGTGAGTGTTCTTCTTTTGTAATTAAGATACCGTTTTCTCCTTCAACGACTATAATATTTGATAGCCCGATTATTCCCACAAATTTATCTGATTTAACGAATACATTTTCCCCATCTATGACTTCAACATTTTCGTCGTTATCTGAGTATCCTAACAGTTCTCTTACAGATACCCAGTTTCCTACATCGGACCATACAAAATCTGCTTTTACTACATAAACGTTATCTGAGCGTTCTAATAGGGCGTAATCGATGCTTATTTTTTCAATATTCGGCATGATTTTTCTTAAACTATCCGTGTCCCAAGGGGAGATGTTTACGAGTTGATTATAAATGTCAGGAGAATGTTTCTTCATTTGTTCTAAAAATGTGCTTTTTTTCCATATGAACATTCCGCTGTTCCAATAGTAGTTGCCTTTTGATAGAAAGATTTTAGCTTTTTCAGGGTCGGGTTTTTCTTTGAATGAGTTAACTTTGTATGTTGAGTTGTTTATTGCTTTTCCTGCTTCTATATAGCCATAGCCAGTTTCTGGCCTGGTTGGATTTATACCTAAGGTAAATAGTCCATCGTATTTTTGAGCTCCTTGTATTGCTTCAGATAGTGTGTCCCAAAATTTAGATTTGTCAGGAATGTAATGATCGGCAGGGAGTATTGTTACAATTTCATCATCTTGGGCTATTTGAGTTCCTATCATGCAGGCTGGTGCAGTGTTTCTTGGAATTGGCTCCAAGATGATATTTTCTTTGGGGATTTCTGGAATTTCTTTCATCGTTAATTGTTGATATTTTTCTGCTGTAATGATGAATATATCAGTGGGTTCCATTTTGTATCGCATTCTTTCATAGGTTTCTCTTATGAGAGTTTTATCTGAAAAGAGTTTTAGGAATTGTTTTGGTGTTTTTGAGTTTGATAGAGGCCAGAATCTTTCTCCTGAGCCTCCTGCAAGGATTATTGCTTTCATAACTGCCTCCTTTTTTAGCTTTTAGAGCCCTTGCCCCGCTCTCCACCCTTGGCCATTAAGGGGTCCCCCCTTAAGATCCCCAAGTTCAAAATCTAAGTTTATTCTAAAAAAACTTTTTTGCACAAATCAGCAAAAGGGCTTCGCCCTTTGACCCATTAAAAACAATTTCTTGCTTTTGGAGAATGATTTTTATGGTTTTTATGTAAGTTGCGCTTAGTCATTATTTGCGCCCCTTCGGCCCGCTGCCCGCCCATTTAAGGAAGTTGGAAAGGGCTTCGCCCCGCTGCCCGCCCGTGAAGAAAAAGGTGTTTATTTTATAGTGTATTTGAAATATAGTCCACCGAGAGGTGGTAGTGTGAGTATTATGGATTGTTCTCTTCCGTGCATGGGTATATCTTGGGAGTATACTTCTTTTGGATTGTCGACCCCACTTCCGTAGTATTGTGTCCAGTCGGTGTTCAATATTTCTTGGTATACTCCTTTTTTTGGCACGCCTATCCTATAGTTATCCCTTGGCACTGGTGTGAAATTGAAGACACAGACAATGATTTCCTCTTCGTTTTCTGATTTTCTTATAAAGGATATTACACTGTTGTCAGAATCGTTAAAATCTATCCATTCGAAACCTTCGTAACTGAAGTCAATTTCAAACAATGCAGGATGATTTTTGTAAAGAATATTTAAATCTTTTAAAAATTGTTGTGTCTTTTTATGTGGTTCGTATTGCAATAGGTGCCAGTCTAAACTGTAAGAGCAATCCCATTCTTTTCTTTGAGCTATTTCACTTCCCATAAAGAGTAAATTTTTCCCAGGATGAGCGAACATGTAGGAGTAAAAGAGCCTTAAGTTGGCGAATTTTTGCCAGTCATCACCTGGCATTTTTTCTAAAAGAGATCTTTTTCCATGTACAACTTCGTCATGTGAGATAGATAAGATAAAGTTTTCAGAAAAAGCGTATACTAGAGAGAAAGTAAGATCATTTTGGTGATATCTTCTAAATATCGGGTCTTTACTAAAATATCTTAAGGTGTCGTTCATCCAGCCCATATTCCATTTGAATGCAAAGCCTAAACCTCCAGCATGAACCGGGGTGGTTACTCCGGGAAATGCTGTCGATTCTTCTGCAATGGTTACAATTCCTGGAAAGTATTGATAGGCAACGGTGTTAAGGTGCTTGATGAAATCAATAGCTTCAAGATTCTCTCGTCCACCGTATTTGTTGGGAATCCATTCTCCATCTTGTCTGCTGTAGTCTAAGTATAACATTGAAGCTACGGCGTCTACCCTTAATCCGTCGATGTGGTATTTGTCCAACCAAAATAAAGCGTTTGCCAGTAGAAAGTTTTTAACTTCGGTTCTTCCGTAATTGAATATGTAGGTTCCCCAGTCTTTGTGTTCTCCCAATCTGCTGTCAAGGTGTTCATAAAGGGCTGTGCCATCGAATCTTCCCAAAGCATGTGCGTCTTTTGGAAAATGACCAGGGACCCAGTCAACGATGACGCCTATACCTTCTTGATGCATTTTGTCGACAAAGTAGATGAAGTCTTCCGGTTTTCCAAACCTGCTTGTTGGAGCATAGTAACCTGTTACCTGGTATCCCCAAGAGATGTCTAAGGGGTGTTCGCTTAGGGGTAATAGTTCTATGTGGGTAAAATGGTTTTCCTTAAGGTATGCTGAAAGCTTTTCCGCTAGTTCCCTATAATTTAGAAATTGATTTTCTTCTTTTTTTGACCAAGATCCCAAGTGGACTTCATAGATTGACATTGGTTCTTTTAGCCAATTTTTAGTTGTTCTTTCTTCCATCCATTTGGAGTCGTTCCATGTGTGTTTGTTTTGTATATCGTATACAATGGCTGCTGTTTTGGGCCTTACTTCAAAGTAAGTCCCGTAAGGGTCTGTTTTTAGTAAGAGGTCTCCATTTTGGGTTTTGATTTCAAATTTGTATAAGTCTCCTTCAACAACACCGGGAACGAAGATTTCCCATATTCCAGATTGGCCTAAGACCCTCATTTGATGAATTCTTCCATCCCAATTGTTGAAATTTCCAACAACACTGACTCTTTTGGCGTTTGGTGCCCACGTTGAGAATAAAACCCCTTCGATCCCATTTATTTTCATTGGATGCGCACCTAGTTTTTCGTATATTTTGTAATGGTTTCCTTCGTTGAAGAGATATCTGTCGTATTCAGATATGACCGGCAAAAAAGAGTAGGGGTCTTTGTAAGTCCAAGTATGGCTGTTGTAATCTGTGCATTTTATTTCGTATTCAAATATTTGAGAGCCTGGAATCTTTTTCTCAAAGAGTCCAGCTTCGTGGATTTTATCGAGTTTGACAGTGGTGTTTTTAGAAATCAAATATGCTTCTTTTGCAAAAGGTTGAAGAACCCTTATGACTAAGTTTTCTTTGTCTAATTCTCTTAGACCTAAATAGATGAATGGGTCGTGGCACTCAGCGTTAACAAGCATATTTATTTCTTTTTCTGTTAGTATTGGCATGTGTTGCCGCCTCCTTTTTTATTAGCGACCTTTCACCCCGCTCCCCACCCATAAGGTAGGTCTTTGTTAGTTTATTGTAAAGTACGTGCCATTTTCTTGCGAGAGCTTCCCGTCTATTTCCAACTGCATAATTGTGGATAATATAGAAGAAACATCTTCTTTTAAGTTTTCACATAGTGAGTCTAAGTTATTTTTTCCTTCGTTTATTAGTTTTAATATTTTTTCTTTTAGTGCCATTTCTTCGGTACTTTGAGAGGAACTTTCTTCTTCTAAGTTTGTTATTCCAAATAATTCCTTAAGGTGTTGTAAAGAGATTATTGGTGTGGCGCCAGAGTAGATTAAATAATTCGTCCCGTATGAATTCAGCCTTGTTATATCCCCTGGTACGGCTAATACTTCTCTTCCGTAATCGAGTGCGTATCTTGCGGTTATCAATGATCCACTTTTTTTAGCAGCTTCAACTACTATGGTTTTTTCAGATAGAGCTGCGATTATACGGTTTCTATATGGGAAAGTGTACTTTGTAGCCCTGGTACCTGGAAAGTATTCTGATATTATTAGCCCTTCTTCTTTTATTTTGTTGTAGAGTGATTCGTTGGATTTTGGATATATTATGTCTATCCCGTTTCCAAGAACAGCTATTGTTTTTTTGGCGTTTCTTTGGGCTATTGAGTCGATTCCATAGGCCATTCCACTTACTATGGTGTAGCTGCTCAAGGTTTTGGCGATTTCAATACATATAGATTTTCCGTAATCTGTGGCTTTTCTTGTTCCAACAATCGAGACCGTTTTGCTTTTTAAGAGCGATGGATCACCCAAATAGTAAAGAATTACTGGAGGGTCGTTGATGTTTTTTAATAAATCTGGATATTCTTCGTCCCAATAAGTGATTATGCCTAAATCTTTTATTTTGTTTAAGCTTTGAACGATTTTTCTTTTGTTTTCTTCAAACTCTTCTTTGAATAATGTAGGTGATGTGCCTGTTTCTGTGTATTCTAAGAGTTCTTTGTTGGATTTTTTATATACTTCTTTGAGGGTTATGATGTCTAGTATTTTCAATAATTGTGAAAGCCTCCTTCTTTGATGAGACTTGGTGTATTTAGCACCCTTCCCCCCCCTCCCCACCCGTGAGGAAAATGGTCTTTATTTAGCGCCCTTCCCCCGCTCCCCCCCATAGGGAAGGGAGGTCTTTCCCTTAGCCCTGCTCCCCGCTCCATTCAGAGAAGAAGATTGGAGGGTGAATGAGCAAATTTCTACCTCCGTTTTTTCTAAATGTTAGAGAGACTAGTTGGGCGTCTTTTTCTTTGTTCCCGTAGGCGATATATATGTGTTGAGGTTCTAAATTATTCTTTTCTAAGATTATTAATACGTCTGAAAGAATGTAAGGATGAATTATAAAACAGCCTAAACCTTTGTTTTTTAAAAGGAATTTTGAAGCATAGATAAAATCTACTAATACTTTTAAGTCTTCAGCTGATCTGGCGATTTTTCTATCGCTGATTTGACTTTTTAATCCATCAAAGTAGTGTGGAGGATTTGAAATTATATAGTCTACAGATTCTGTGTCAAAATGGTTTTTGACGTTATTAACCTCTAAATTGAGAAATTCTACGTTGTTTATTTCGTTTATTTCTTTGTTTTGTAAGGAGAATTCATATAGATCTTTTTGTATTTCTATCCCAATGATTTTACTGTTTGTTAGCATTTTCCCAATTACGAGACTGACATGCCCTATGCCACTTCCGAGTTCTACGATGGTCGAGTTGTCTTTGGCCGGATGAGTGGCTAATAATAGTACGCTTGCATGTGTCGGGAGATGATGTTTGTTGGGTGTTTTTAGTTTTAGCGATCTGTAAAGTTTGTCTATCTCTTTGATTTTGTTGGTTGTGTCCATGTGTTAGCGCCCTTTCACCCCGCTCCCCACCCATGGGCTTTAAGGGGCAAGGCCCTTAAAATCCCCAAATTCAAGGTCAAAATCATTTAAAAACTTAGTTTGCATACTTCAGCAAACAAGGCATCGCCCATTTATTCTCTTTGTATAAATACTGAATATTCTCCCGCATTCAATTTGTCTATTTTACAATTAATACTGTTTAAATATGAGAATGTTTCAATGTTCATTAATTTTATTTTAGAAGTTTCCATTATTGTTCTACTGTTTATAGAGGAGTTGAAAAGGTCTATTGTTGAGTTTTTGAATAATGATTCTGCAACGTTATTTAACGATATTTCTTTTAAGTAGGTATTATCGATGTAAACACCTGATGAGTTTGTTATTTTAACGTAGTCTGATATGGATGAGTCGTAAAGGCAAATTCTTTCTGTACTTTTTGTGTCAATTGAGCTGGATTTATCAAGGGTTGAGTTTTTAATGAATAATAATTTTCCTTTACCCGTAAATTTAATGTTTTCAAAGTCAGTGTCATAAGCGATTACGGTTCCACCGTTGAGTACAATTTCCCCTTCTCCAAAGATATGAGTTTTATCAATTCCAGGCATTAAAAACATTATCCCTTCAACAACTACTGTAGCACCGTTATATAATCTGATTTCGTTTCCCGATTCAACTAAAAGTGTTTTTGCTTTTGGTATTAGTATATCAGATGATATAACAAAAGGCGTGTTAACTTGTGACAAGAAAAAGTTTTTACCTACCTTGTTTATGGTACCAGAAGCATATGGGACAAAAGCCTCTGAGAAAGTAATTACAGGATCAGAAGGAAGCCCGTATGTCCCATTGTTGGTAACTTTTCTTACAAAAATAATATCATAATTTGGGTTTTCAATGAAAGTGTTTTTTAATTCAAAAACTTTTTTCCATCCAAATTTTTCAACATAGCTTTCTACAATGTAATTTCGATAGATAGGATCATATCGCCAGGATATATAGTCCAAATCTTCAGAAATTAGTCGCGTTGTAACTTCAGGTGATGTAGGGATTTGATTGTCAACGTTTAAAGCTACAAATTTTTCGGTTTTGTTTTTGTTGGAGTCAAAAACAATCATGGTTGCATCGGTTGTTTGACTTAGTAATAAATCTGAAGGGTATTTAACTCCATTTCCATCGTCTATGAAAACTAAAAAATTGTCATTCCAGTCGTCAGAAATGTTCATATCGATTTCTGAAAAAAGATTTACACTTACAACATTCGAATTTATAACCGGAGGTTTGTCAACATCTGTATTTATTTCTATTGTATGATTGTATGTATTTTCAACATCATCTTTGAACTGTAGGACATAATTTTTAATTCCTGAATTTTTAGCCAACTTTATTGAGAAATTGTCTTGAAACGAATTCGAAGAGGCTAATTTAGTGTCGTTGTAGTATAGGCAAACCGTGGAGAAATCCTCTTCATCTACTTTGTACTCTAAATTTAAATTGCCTGCTGAGAGTTCATGGTTGAGATATGATGGTTTTGGCGGAGTGGAATCAAAAGTTATGTTTGTGGCGAACTCAGTGATAATTCTGTTTTTGCCATCTAAAAATTTGATATTGATTTTGTGGAGACCATTGGATAGCGCCCCTTCGCCCGGCTCCCCACCCAAACTTTCTCCGTCTATAATTATTTCTACATCTTCATAGTTAAAATTTGTTTTTATTGTTAACGGGATATTTGGGGAAATTTTGCTTGGAATTTCGATTTCAAAATTAACATCAGAATCTGCATCATATTGACATCCAAAAAAAAATATTATTAACATGGAAAATAATACAATCTTAGAAACTAATTTGAGCAATTATTCCACCTCATAGAAAAATTTTAGCAAAGGTGAATCGTTGGGAATAACTAAGACGCTGTTGCTGAAAGAATCTTTGTAAATGTCTGTTATTTTTTGGAGTTCGTAGAAATCTTGATCCAAGGAATAAGCTTGTGAATAGATGTTTATCGCACTTGCTTCACCTGTTCCTCTTATGATTTCGGCTTCCCTTTGGGCATCTGACCTGATTCTACTTGCTTGTTTGTCTGCTTCGGCTCGTATTCTTTGGGCTTCTCTTTCTCCTTCGGCCCTTAATTGAGCAGCCATGGCATACCTTTCACTTTTCATTCTTTCGTATACCGCCTCAGTGTTTTCTTGAGGTAGATCGGTTCTTTTGAGCCTTACGTCAACGACATTTATTCCAAAATCTTGTAGTGATGCCTCACTACGATTTTTTATATCTTCCAAAATAGCCACCCTTTGAAATGAAAGAACTTCAGAAAATGTGTAATTTCCTATAACATCTCTTGCATGTGAGTAAACAATGTCGTCGATTCTTGTCTTCGCAACTTCTACAGTCCTGAGTGTTTCAATGAACTTTTGAGGATCTTCTATTCTCCAAATTGCATATGTATCGGCTAAAATAGTTCTTCTGTCAGAAGTTATTACTCTTTCTACGGGTATATCGTAGATCATGATTCTTTTCTCGAGTTTTACTACATTGTCTATAAAAGGTGTTTTTACGTAAATTCCTGGTTCGGTTCTTATGTTTAAAATATTTCCAAATCTGATTACTATTGCTTGTTGAGTTTGATCAACGATGTAGAAAGCTGTTGTTCCAAAGAGAATTCCAAAGAAAACTATTATTATAACTACTGCCCAGAGCGTTGTATTTTTCATTGTGCCTCACCACCGATAATTTCACTTAAGTCCAAAAAGTTCAAGGTGTTTCCTTCTTTAGATACTACTTGTATCTTTGCATTTTTAATCATTTGTTGTACAGAATCTAATATTAATCTTTTTCTTGTGATATCCGCAGAGTTTTGGTATTCTTCCAATAATGCTTTGAACCTTTCCGTTTCTCCTGTTGCCTTTGCAACTTGTTCGTAGGCGTAAGCCTGAGCATCGTTCAAGATTCTTTGAGCTTCTCCTTCCGCTCTTGGAATAATGTCATTCCTGTACCTCTGTGCTTCGTTTATTGATGTTTGTTGGTCTTGACGAGCGTTGTTCACATCATCGAAAGCAGGAACGACTGGATCTGGTGGGGTTACCGCTTGCATATATACATTTTGTATTAGAATACCAGAGTTATAACTGTCTAGTATAGACTGAACCCTTTCAGTGGTTTCCATGGCTATTCTATCTCTTTCTGTAGTTAAGACGTTTTCTAAATTAGATAAAGCGACACGTTCTCTAAGTACACTTTCAGAGGTAGATTTAACTAGGTCATACCCCTGAATCACATTGAACGCATAAGCCGCAGGGTCGTTTACCCTATACTGAACAACTGCTTCAATACTAATTATGTTCTGATCACCAGTAATCATCTCTGCTTCATCCGTCACTGATCTGTATGTGGGGGTTCTTCCCGTGCTGGTGGTTCTAAAACCTATTTCAACCTTATTTATTGTTCTTACATCCACTATAACATGTGATTGAAAAGGGTAAGGAAGACGAACGTGCAGGCCCGGTCCTGCGGTAGATTTGTATTCGCCAAAAGTCTTAACTAATGCCACTTCAGAAGGCCCTACCTGATAAATACCAGTTAATAGGTAGGCAACAATCGCTATAATAACGGCAATAATGATTATATTTCGCCATCTATGACCTTCATGATTGTTGCCTTCATCTTTAAATTCTTCATTTGGATTGAATATCTCATATTCAGCCAAAATACTCACCTCTCTAAAAAGTTTTGAATACTGCGTGTTAGCGCCCCTTCACTTCGCCCCCCCGCGCCATACAGCTCCTTCATAAGGTTGGCGCTTGGAAAAACTCAAAAGAGCTTAAATTTAATTATAACATAAAAGTCGCATATGTGAGCAGATTTTTTAATATAAAATATTTTTATTTCAAAAATACAATAAAAGTTATATCGTGTTATAATAAGTATTGCAGGAGTTGGATCACAGGGCAAAACATTTTTCTTTTCCTTATGGGTGGGGAGCAGGGGAAGGGGCGTTAATTAAGGTTTTGACTTAAGAGAGTCACTGAGCGAAGCCCTTTAGCTGATCTGTACAAAATGGTTTGTTTGCAATGCTTTAGAAATGTTTTCCAAAATCTCGTTTACGTAGCTTTTGCCGTTTTATGCAAAAAGCTTTTTAATAATGCTTTAGAAGTAATATCCTCATTCTCATTTGCGAAGCAAATGCGTTCGGGGATCTTAAGGGGGAACGCCTTAACGCTTGGAGGTAAAATATGGTTGATAAGGACAAACATCGAATCCTTGTTACCGGAGGTGCCGGTTTCATCGGTTCGAATTTAGTTGACAGATTGATAAAAGAAGGACATTCTGTAGTTGTTATCGATAATCTTTCCACAGGTAACGTAGAATTCTTGTCACCTATGGCTCTTTTTTATCAACAGGATATTAGAGATTATAATGTTTTGGAGAAAATATTTGAAACGCACAAGTTCGACTATGTGTTCCATTTAGCGGCACAGATCTCTGTTCCCGATTCTGTTAAAGACCCAAACCGGGACGCAGAAATCAATGTGATGGGTACTTTGAATTTATTGAAATTATCCTTTAAGTACGGGATCAAAAAGTTCATATTTTCTTCTACAGGTGGGGCTATTTACGGTGATAACGCTCCTATTCCCACTTCAGAAGATTATTGTCCACACCCTATTAGTCCTTATGCTATTTCTAAACTTGCTTGCGAAAAATACATCGAGTTTTATTCCCGCCAATATGATTTGAATTACACTATATTGAGATATGCCAACGTATATGGACCAAAGCAAACTCCCAAAGGAGAAGCCGGGGTAGTAGCAATCTTCACACAAAATATGTTAGAGAAAAAAGAGATAGTTATTTATGGTGATGGAGAACAGGTACGAGATTTTGTACATGTTTTTGATGTCGTTGAAGCCAACTTTTTATCCATTAATAAAGGGGAAAAGGAGACGGTAAATGTTTCGACTAACAAAAAAACAACTGTAAACGAGCTTTTTGAAGTGATGAAAAGGAAAACGGGATATGAGAATGACCCGATTTATAAACCTGAAAGAGATGGTGATGTGAAGATGAGTTTGCTTTCGAATGAGAAGGCGAAAAGTATTTTAGGATGGGAGCCTAAATACGATTTAGAAAAAGGGGTGGAGAACACTATTGAGTGGTACACAACCTCTTTATGAGATAATTCGGCCAAAAAAGGTTGATGAGATACTGGGTAACGAAAAGTTGAAAGAAATTCTTAAAACCTGGATAAAGAATAAAAAGGTCAGATCTTTCATTATATATGGGGAACCTGGTAGCGGTAAGTCAACGATTGTAAGGGCTTTAATAAATGAGGTAAAAGATTATTACGATGTTTTTTCTATTTCAGGGGCAATAGAAGGAAAGAAAAAAATAAAGGATATAATTGGGCAAAAAAATAATCTTTTTTCAAAACCCAAATTATTATTTGTCGACGAAATACATCGATTGAATAAAGCTGAACAAGATACCTTACTTTTAAGCGTTGAAACTGGAGATTTAACTCTGATAGGTGCGACAACAGAAAATCCAGCTATTAGCGTTAATCCCGCATTATTATCTAGAGTATTAGTTTTTAAAACTAAAGAACTAACTACAGAAGATTATGAAAAATTATTCCAACAAATAGAGGATTATTACAAAGATTTGAAAATTACAAAAGAGGCACGCAAAGCACTGATAGAATATGCTGGAAATGATATCCGTCGGATAATGAATCTAATAGAAACAGCGAATGAAGCTGGGATCAATTCAATTGATTTAGAATTTCTTAAAGATTTTACCGGGTATCGACTAACTTACGATAAAAACGCAAAATATAGTTTAATTTCTGCATATATAAAAAGTATGAGGGGAAGCGATGTGGACGCTGCATTGCTTTACCTTGCTTATATGCTTGAAAGCGGCGAAGACCCGATGTACATAGCAAGAAGGATGGTCATTTTATCTGCCGAAGATGTTGGTTTGGCAGATCCTAATGCCTTAAACATAGCTGTATCAGCTATGATAGCTACTGAACATGTTGGTTACCCCGAATGTTATCTTCCATTATCTGAAGCTACAATTTATCTGTGTTCATCACCAAAATCCAATTCAGCATATCTAGCCTACTCTAAAGCCAAAGAGTTTATAAGCCAAAATAATTTCGAAATTCCACCTAAATTGATAAACCCTTTGAACAAAAGAATGAAAAAACAAGGTTTCGGAGAGGGGTACAAGTACCCTCACGATTATGGGGGGTTCGTTAGAGAAAGTTACATGCCAGAAGGTTTTGAAAATACTCAATTTTTCACGCCTAAAGAAGTTGGTATTGAAAAGCGTGTAAAAGAACGATTAAAAGATCTCTGGAAAGACAAGAAAAATTATTGAACAATCAGACTTGAAATTTTTTGCACAAAAATTTGAAAAAGTTAGCATTAATGAAATTTTTTTCATTATTCGGGAATAATTGGCAATAAACACCTTAGATTATTGTTAATTAGTTTTTTTCTGCTTGACAATTAAGATTAATATTTATTATAATATTGAATAGAATTAAAGAGAAATTATATTATGAGGTGGATATGGTGGATAATATCATCTTAGACGTTAGAAATATGAGCACTCATTTTCCCGTAGCTGAAGGAACGATTAAAGCTGTTAATCAACTTTCCTTTACCTTGAGTAAAAACGAAACCTTGGGGATAGTTGGAGAAACCGGATCGGGTAAAAGCGTATCTATGAAATCCGTAATGGGGATGATAAAGAGTCCCGGGTATATTACCAAAGAAAGCCAGATTTTATTTAAGACCAATGAATTCAGGAAAGACGGGAAGGAAGAGTTCGTTGATCTGGCAAAATTAAAACAGAAGGATTTTACAAGAATAAGAGGAAAGCATATAGGGATGGTTTTTCAAGACCCAATGTCTTCATTGAACCCAATGTTTACTATAGCGGATCAGATGATTGAAACTATTGTTTTTCACCAAAATGTATCTATACAAGAAGCAAGGGAAAGGGCTATAAAACTCTTAGATGATGTAGGGATCGCTAATCCAGCCGAAAGAATCGATGACTATCCCTTCCAACTTTCAGGTGGTCAAAGGCAAAGGGTAGTAATAGCTATAGGACTTTCTTGTAATCCAGAAATATTAATCGCCGACGAACCTACTACCGCTTTGGACGTTACTATTCAAGCACAAATTTTAGAGTTGATGAAAGATTTACAACAAGAGTATGATATGGGAATGATATACATAACGCACGACCTTTCCGTAATCGCTGAGGTAGCTGATAAAGTTATTGTAATGTATGGTGGGGCACAGATGGAAATGACCGATATTTATACACTCTTTGAAAAACCGAAACATCCGTATACCCACGCTCTGCTTTCCTGTATACCAAGACACGATATAAAGATAGATCTATTGAACCCAATAAAAGGGCAACCTCCTGTTATGCTAGATTCTCCACCATTGTGTCCTTTTTTGCCGAGATGTCCCTATGCCACTGAAAAGTGTAGAAAAGAATGGCCAGAGTTAAGAGAAATTGAAGAAAATCATTACATTAGATGTTTTAATCCTATATCTGATACCACTCCTCTCCATTATGATGAAGTAATAGACAAGAAGGAGGCTATTTGATGCTCTTAAAAGTTCGTAATCTAAAAAAATATTTCCCAATTAAACAGGGATTTTTAATGGAAAGAACGGTTGGATATATTAAAGCAGTAGATGGAATCAATTTAGACTTAGATGTGAATGAAACTTATGGTTTGGTTGGAGAGTCGGGGTGTGGAAAGACAACCATTGGTAAAACGATTTTAAGGTTGGAAGATCCTACTTTAGGGAAGATTTTTTTAAACGGAGAAGAAACTTCTCATTATTTTATGAGTAAAAGAGCCGGAGCAAAGTATTTGGAAAAAGAGTACATTGAATACGCTCATGAACTAGAAAAAGAGTTAGGAAGTAGAGAGAGGGTTCTCGAAAACCTTGAAGATGAAGAGAGAAAGTATGTTCAGTATTATTACGATAATGGAAAAGAAAAATTTTTTGATTATATGTTTAAAGATATAGAGAAAAAAAGAGCAGAGTTTAGAAGAGATGTTCAAATAGTGTTTCAGGATCCTACATCTTCCTTGAATCCAAGAATGACGGTAGGGCAAGCCTTGATTGAACCGTTGTTGTTTCACCAAATGGCAAAAAATAAAATTCAAGCGAAAAATATTGCTCTTGATATGTTGAAAAAAGTAGGTTTGAAACCTTACCATGCCGACAGATATCCTCATCAATTTTCTGGGGGACAAAGACAAAGGGTTGCTATCGCACGTGCGATTATTTTAGACCCAAAGTTGATTATCCTTGATGAACCTACTTCTGCGTTAGATGTTTCAGTACAGGCACAGATAATTAATCTTTTAAAGTCTTTACAGAGTGAGTTCAACGTTGGATATCTCTTCATTTCCCATGATTTAGGGGTTGTTAGGTTCATTTCGAACCATGTTGGTGTAATGTACCTTGGAAGAGTAGTGGAGTTTGGAGAAGGTTCGGAAATATTTGATAGAACGTTACATCCGTATTCTCAAGCTTTACTGAATGCCGCCCCTCTTCCAGATCCAAGAAAACGAAGAGATAGAAAAAAGTTTTTGGTTAAAGGCCAAGTACCAAGTCCGGTTAACAGGCCGAAGGGATGTTTCTTCAACCCAAGATGTCCCTATGCTATGGATATATGTAAAACAGATTACCCCGAGTATTATAAAATAAACGAAAACCATTATGTTGCTTGTTTCTTATACAAAGAGGATAAAGATAGAGGTTTATCACAAGAAAAAGAGGGTAAGTTGGTAAAATAACTTAAAGGAGGGATTCACATGAGAAAGTTGTTGGTACTTGTAGTAGTGGTTTTAAGCGCCTTGACGATTTTTGCGGAAGAAGCTTACAACCCCGAGTGGCTTATCGCCGATGTCGAAGGTGGTCAGAGAGGCGGAACCTTGTACCTTGCAACAACTTCTGGCCCTAAAACTCTAAATACTTATTGGGCACAAGAGACGTCTTCTTCTATCATCATCAATCAGGGTGATGTGTCGTTACTCAGTGGCGATTTTTATGGACAACCGACGCAACCATCACTTGCAAAAGATTGGGGAGTAGAACGTACAGAAGATGGAGGTACACTCTACTGGTTTGAGATGAGAGAAGGGGTAAAATGGTCCGATGGGCACCCACTAACAGTTGACGATGTCGTATTTACATGGGAAAAGATAATAGTCCCAGATTTAACCGCAGATGGTAACGATGTTTATATGGACGCTGAAGGTAATCTCCCGGAATTGATTGTCGAAGGTAATAGAATCATGTTCAAATATCCTACAGTATTCAGATTTGGGCTTGAAACAGTTGGCGGATTTGCAATTATGCCAAAACACGTTTTAGAGGGCAAAGTTACGGATGCAGAAACTTTCCAATCCACTTGGACGGTAGAACAAATTGATCAACTCGTAGTTGGTGGCCCATTTAAAGTTACAGAGTACACTGAAGGAGTTAGGGTAGTTCTGGAAAGAAACCCCTATTACTTTGAAAAGACAAAAGACGGTGTCCAACTTCCATACTTAGATAGAATTGTCTTCGAAATAGTAACAGACAGCAATGTTGCAAGATTGAGATTTGAGGCAGGAGAAACAGATATGCATGGTCCTGCTGCTAAGGACTTTCCAGCTTTGAGAGCCCAAGCTGATAAAAAAGGATGGAATGTAATAGTAGGACCAGCGACCGCAGGGTCAAACTTTGTGGCTTTCAATTTCAACGCAGCAGATCCTGTTCATAGGGAATGGTTCAGAAACGATAATTTCAGAAAAGCCATAGCGTATGCCTTTGATAAACAAACTATCATAGATACATTGTACAACGGTTTAGCCGTACCTTGCTATGGTCCAAGAACTAATTCTTCTGCTTTCTACAATCCTAAAATCGAGGAGTTGGGATTCAGACACTCTCTTGTCACAGCACAGAGGCTACTAAGAGAAGCAGGTTTTAGTTTGAATGAGAAAGGTGAGTTAGTAGATTGGGATGGTAACGTCGTCGAATTTGAATTGAACACCAACGGTGAAAACGTGGTGAGAAACGAAATTGCTGTAATTTTAGTTGATTCCTTAGCAAAACTAGGAATCAAAGTTAACTACAGGCCGTTGCAATTCAACGCCGTGGTTCAAAAATTATACTCCGCTAACTGGGATGCAATTATCATAGGATTAGTTGGAGGAGACGATCCCGGATGGGGTACAAACGTTTGGTTGTTAGATGGTGGATTACATTTCTGGAATTGGTCTCCTGAAGTTATGGATTGGGTTGATCCAGATGAATATTGGGTACACCCAGCGGAGCAAAGAATCGATGAGATTTTGAGAGTTTCCCGTTCAATATTAGATAAAGACGAGCTCCAAAAACTTTGGGACGAATGGCAAATGTTGATTGCAGAAAATCAGATTCTTGTTTACACAATTTCGCAGAATTATTTAAACATGCATAAAAATACTTTGCATTTGTATCCTGTAGAAAAATATGGAACGATTAACCCTTACGGTTATTCCTACTCTCCAGGTATGTGGAAAATTGAGTACGCTTGGAAAGAATAGTAATTTTTAGGCTAGTAGAAAAAGGCGGAGGGGAGACCTTCTGCCTTTTTAAAATCATAGTGAGGAGGCTTCGATTTTGCTTAAGTATATAGTTAGAAGACTTATTCTTGCTATACCTGTGTTGTTAGGAGTGTCGGTTATCTCATTTTTTGTGATGCAATTGGCACCGGGCGATTTTTTAGATACATATAGAATTAATCCCAATATTAGCCGCGAGAAGATTCAAGAATTAGAGACGTTGTATGGATTGGATAAAAATCCTGTAACCCAGTATTTCTTGTGGTTAGGGAATATTCTCAAGGGGGATTGGGGATACTCATTTGTTTATAAAATAGATGTTTGGCAAGTGATGCTAAGAAGATTAGAAGCCACACTTTTGTTGGGGGTGACAACGTTTATCTTTACCTGGGGAATCGGTATACCTTTAGGAATAACTGCTGCCCTTCACCAATACAAATTTACTGACCAAGCCCTTTCTACTGTTGGACTCATAGGTATTTCAATCCCGAACTTCTTTTTTGCCCTATTATGGTTAATGTGGTCTGCAAATACAGGGATATTCCCTATCGGTGGGATGCTATCACGCGAATTTGCTAATTTTCCATGGTACAAACAGATAGGTGATTTTTTCTGGCATGTGGCTGGTCCTGTAATTACCTTGGGAACCGCATCTCTTGCTGGAACTATGCGTGTTATGAGAGGGCAGATCTTAGATGAGATGAACCAAGATTATGCTGAGTTTGCAAAAGCAAAAGGGATGCCTTCAGACGTTGTCATTTACAAGCATACGTTGAGAAACGCTATAAATCCTGTGATTACCTCACTGGGTTTCAGTTTATCTTCGATATTGGGTGGCGCATTGATAACGGAATATGTGTTTTCATGGCCAGGTTTAGGATCGTTGATGAGAGATGCGATTTTCCAGCAAGATATTTATTTGGTAATGGCCAATTTGTTATTGCAAGGTATTCTTTTAATAACGGGTAATTTGATCGCTGATATCTTACTTGCGGCATCTGATCCTCGTGTCAGATTAAGAATGAGTGCTTAAATTGGAGGGATATTTAAGTGAAAAAAAAGGATAAAAATAATTTGAAGGGCACACCTCTAAACACACAAAACGATGAAGAACTTTTTGAGCGAGAATTCATGTCAACCCCCGCACTTATTTGGAGGGCACTAAGAAGGCATAAATTGGGAATGATATCACTTGTGGTGTTGATCATTTTGTATTTACTGGCTATATTTGCAGATTTTGTCTCTCCGATGAATCCATTTAATAACCATATTCAATATAGGTTTGCTCCTCCTTCTACAATTTATAGAAAAGATTTATTCACAGGAGAAAGAGTTGGACCCCATACTTATCTATATATGAGTGAAAGAGATCCAATAACATACCAAAGTGATTATGTAGAAGCAACCCATTTGGATATAATAAGGGCCAGGGATCCTGAAACGGGCGATTTAATTACTTTTGAATTGGGTACATACAATCCAACCTACAATGCAACAGTTTCAGATATAACTTATACATTTAAAAATACTATCATGGCGAAAACCACAAATGGTGAGTATATTGAATTAGCAACCAGTCGTAGATACGATCAAATTTTGATTCCCTTATCATATTTCACCAAAGAAGAAAACTTAAATGGACTCGTTTCAGTGGAAGATGGTCTTTATGATGTTAATTTTTCAAAACTTTTAAGCGGTGAGATGATTGTTGTTAGGCAAGATAACAGAAGTATTGCAATTAATACTTACAAAAATGATTATAGATATGCTCCTAAAATAAGAAATCAAGAAATTATCAGTGTAGATACTTTTGCAACTTTGGAAGAAATAAATGTTTATTTTGATTTTATCCCTGTTGTATTAACCCCATCAGATTTGCACGCAGTTAATTTGAAAAATTACCCTATTGAATTTTTTATTCGTTCGTGGGATTATAAGATTTTTGGGCTTTTTCCAACGAATTTACATTTATTTGGAGTTGAAAAAACAAAATTGCCTTCTCTATCCGATTATTTTTCCAACGATGGGATACTGTATGTATGGGGATCAGACCAATATGGAAGGGATATTTTCAGTAGGATATTCTTTGCTTCACGGATTTCACTTTCTATAGGGCTAATTGGAATATTATTAACATTTACAATAGGTATTTTTTTAGGTGGTTTAGCTGGATATTTTGGAGGATGGGTAGACGAAGTGACTATGAGGTTCACCGAAATATTGATGTCAATTCCTAGCCTTTATCTAATATTAACTTTAAGTGCCGTTTTGCCTACAGGTATCTCACCGGAGATTAGGTATCTTTTGATAGTTGTAATTTTGTCCTTTATTGGATGGCCTGGAATGACAAGGGTTATAAGAGGGATGACTATGGGTTTGAAACAAACAGAGTTTGTTCAAGCAGCTATAGCTTTAGGATATCCTCCAAGAAAAGTGATTTGGAATCATTTGTTACCAAACACCTATACTTACGTAATTGTTTCAGCTACTTTATCTATTCCAGGATATATTTTAGGTGAAGCAAGTCTTAGTTTCTTGGGTGTGGGAGTAACAGAACCTGGAGCCTCTTGGGGTTTGATGCTTTCTCAGGCTCAAGATATCCAAGTTTTAACTAGTTACCCGTGGGTACTTTTACCCGGATTATTTATCATTATAACGGTTCTTGCCTTCAATTTGTTCGGAGATGCTATAAGGGATGCACTGGATCCACGAGCCTTGGGTCTGTAATTCTATAATCTATAATTAATATAAGCCCCACGTATTTTGTGGGGTTTTTTATTATCTCCACCAGCATGAGTCCACTATTTTTTCAAGCCTCTCGAACTTCAATCTATTCTTTCCCAAATTAGCTACAATTACTATTTAAACTTAAAAAAGTGGGGAGATTTTTCTTTAGTTAAGATAACGCCTTCAAGATTTAAGTTACTATCTCAGTAAATACCAAGAATTTAATTAAAAATTTGAAAAAGTTAGCATTAATGAAATTTTTTTCATTATTCGAGAATAATTGGCAATAAACACCTTAGATTACTGTTAATTAGTTTTTCCCAATTTGACAAATAATGTAAACTTTACTATAATTATTTGTGGAATTGAAGATATTGTTAGGTAGTATTAATTAATTGTTATTTTAAGTTATTGTTGTAGATTATATTGGATTTAATTAGGATTTTATAAAACTTAAAGGAGGGATACTATGAAGAAAGTAGAGACTTTTTTGTTGGTCACTTTTGTTTTGATTTCAGCCTTTGCCTTAGCAGAACAGGGACCTATGCCGGATAAGGTTTATTTCGATGTGAGAATGCAAGAAGATGTCGCAATACAAGATGTCGCCGCTGGGAATGTAGATGTCTTTTTCTGGGGCGTTGGGGCTCAAGTGATTAATTCTTTGCCCCAATCAGTGCTTGAAAATTTAGATATTTACAACATTCCATCGGGTTCTTGGTCTTTATTACTCAATCCTATACCAAACGAACCCCCGTATACGGTGAATGTTGACGGTGTCGAGTATTTTAATCCATTGGCGATTCAGAAGGTAAGGTTTGCTATGAACTTCCTAATTAACAGACAGTATTTAGTAGACGAGATTCTCCAAGGTGCAGGTGGAGTGATGTATACTGTAGCAACACCTGGACAACCTGGTACCCAACCATACATTGATATAGCCGCAAAAATGGGTTTTACTCCAGAGGGCAACCAAGAGATGGCTCTTGAAATGATAGAAAGCGCTTTGAATGAAGCTGCCAATTTGCCTGAAAATAAAGGAAGACTGGTAAAAGAAGGTCAATGGTGGACTTTCGATGGACAACCAGTGACGTTGAAATTCTTAATTCGTGTAGATGATCCTAACGGGAGGCTGCCAGCAGGTAGATACATAGCAGACGAAATTGAAAAAACTGGTATAAAGGTTGAAAGATTAGAAATAGACAGATATGCCGCAATAAAGCTTGCTTATTACTCAAACCCTGCAGACCTACAATGGCATATGTATACAGAAGGTTGGGGTGCAGGGGCGACTAGAAAGTACTGGCACCACATTATAGCCCAAATGTATGCACCGTGGTATTCTTATATGCCGGGAGGTCAAGAGCCAACATTTTGGAACTATGAGCAAGATGAGATCGATGAGTTAACTCAAAAGGTTTATGCGGGTAATTTTGCAACAGAAGAAGAGTATTGGGATATAATCCTGAAAGCGGCTGAATTGGGTATAGAAGATTCTGTTAGGATATATCTGACTTACCAAAAAGACTTCTATGTTGCCAACAAAGATCGATTCAACAGGCGAATGGTATATGGACTTGGAGACGGATTAAATCAGTGGTCTATTTTAACGGCTGATACTGTTGATCGAGTTTTGAGGGTTACTCAATTCTCTGCACAGGGATCTTTATTCATGGGTGCCTGGGATCCAATAGGAACGGATGGATTCAACGATATGTATTCCATAAACGTTGCCTCCAATATGTACGACTACGGTATGTTTGAAAGTCCAGCCTCAGCTAATATTACACCTGCAAAAGTTGTTCCAAGGATGGATACATTAGACACCAAATTTGAAATTGATGAAAACGGTGAAATGGTTGGTTTAATAAAGGTCCCCAAGGATGCTGTTAAATTTGATCCTGACAGTAAAAAATGGTTACCTGTAGGACCAGACGTTACATCTATAAGTGTTTGTACTTACGACATAATATACGGTGTGTGGAATCATGGGCTCTCTGAAAGCTTAGTGGATTATATGTATGCACGATCCTATGCATGGGACCTTTCAGTTGATTCTGGACAAGGTGATTCAAGGTACGATGCAACTTACTCTGCTTCTGCAATGCCCGGACTGGAAGTTGAGGTTGCAAGAAAAGTAAATGAAGACGGTTCAATAACGGTTTGGTTTGACTACAACTTCCCAGTAGATAAGATGTACTTAGCTTCTTGGGGAGCACCTGGCTGGTCAGTTTCTGAATCAGGACAACCAATAGGTGTTTCTTGGGAAATTGTTGAAGCTTTAACAAGATTGGTTGAACATGGAGGCGCATCAGGAAGAGAGTATACGTTCTCATCAACAGCCGCAGGTGGCAACGTCTACGAAGTGGATGTACTTGAGCCTGCAACGGTTAACGATATTAAAGCCGAGCTTCAAAAGATGATCGATGAAAGGTACGTACCTATTTACATTAAAGATATGATCACACCTGATGAGGCTGTTGAAAGATATCAAACTGCACTTAATTTTGTTAATGAATACAATCATGCTTATATTGGGAACGGCCCCTTCAAGATGACAAAATATGATCCAAGTGCACGTTTTGTCGAATTAACCGCTGTTAGAGATGAGAGGTATCCATTCGAACGCGGATACTGGAATGAGTACTTTGAAACCGTCAGACTGAACGTTGATAGTATAAATCTTGCTTTTGCTGCTATAAGAGGGTTAGACCTACCAGTTACGATCTATGTATCTGAGGTTCTTTACCCATACGATACATATTCCCCAGCTCCTCAAGGGGACGTGGAAGTTTCTTTGATCACACCAGAAGGGCCAAAAACTTTCAAGGCTGAAGTAGAAACAGCTGGAACATTTGTTGCAACTATACCTGGAGACGTGCTTAATACATTAAAACCTGGTACTTATGCGGTTGTAGTAACTGCAAGATCAGAAGGAGCAATTCCATCCACTTATTCAACAACAATTGTTGTGTATTAACCTTCTAATAAGTCATTTTTAAAGTTTAAGGGCTCCCTTATGGGAGCCTATTTTTAGAAAAGTTGAATTATATACAGAGGTGATTAACCGTATGTATTGGAGATATGCTGTTCGAAGAATATTCATGGGTGTTGTTATCTATGTTGTAATCATTTTCATATATTCAGCTTTATTTAACACCGTAATGGATCAGACTTTAAATAGTCAAATAGTCGAACAAGTAAACGGTGAAATGATGAAAATGTCACAGGTAGGAACGGATCCGGAATATTTGGTAAAATACAGAGAGAGAAGGATCAATGAGCTTCGTCAATTGTATCACTTAGATGACCCTATCCTTTCTAGAATTTTTTGGAGGGCTATCGATACGTTGACTTTCAATTATGGGAACTCAACTGTAATGAGATCTTTTAAAGGTGAAACGGATGTTCTTAAAATAGTTTTAGAAAGAATTCCCAATACCTTGATGTTGTTCACTACCGCCATAATTATCGATATTCTGATAGGTGTATGGTTGGGTATAAAAAAGGCTCAAAAAGCTGGAAAGATAATGGATAAGACTACTTCTATAATCACCATGGGGGTGTACGGTCTCCCATCTTGGTGGTTTGGAATGGTTATGATAATGTTGTTGGCCTTTGCGATACCTGTTTTCCCGTCAGGAGGTATAAACAGTGTCCCACCTCCAACAACCTTTTTTGGAAGAGTTCTTGATACTTTATACCATATGGCTTTGCCAATAATTACCCTTGTTTTCATAGGTTTTTGGGGAAGGGCTTATTTAACAAGAAATATAGTTTTAGGAAATCTGCAAGAGGATTTCATAATGTCCGCAAGGGCAAGAGGAATTCCCGAAAGATCAGTTTTGTATGGTCATGCCTTAAGAACCTCTGCTCCTCCTATTTTAACTATGTCTCTTTTATCCTTGTTAGCTTCTTTTTCTGGTGCACTGGTATTTGAAGGTATATTTAGTTGGCCTGGAATGGGAAATCTTTATTGGGCAGCGGTTCAGATGAACGATATCCCTGTTCTTTTGGGTAACCTTTCTATAACAACACTTATATACATTTCTGGTATCGTCGTTTTGGATTTGATATATGGCTTCTTAGACCCTAGAATAAAAGTTGGTGGAAAAGCGTGAATAAAACAAATCTTGTTGCTAAGCAATTGAAAGATTTTTGGAATGAGTTCAAGCAAGTTAAATTTGGTATAGCTGGAATAATTCTTTTAATTCTTTTTATAATTTTAGTCATTTTTGAACCGTTTTTAACCCCTTTCCCCAAAGCTTCTACAAGGTGGAGAGATATAACATATTGGGAAGATAATCCACGAAGTGTTCCCCCTATTTGGATGAATTGGTTTTCTCAAAAGGATTATACTCCAACTGAATATATTGAAGATTTAGAATATACAGAACAAAATATTTCCAGTCCAATAAGTATTTTAAATTCAGTTATAGAGTATCAGTACGATTATGATGTTCCGCCTGTTGATCTAATCTATAGAGGGAATTTTAAAGGTAACTTTAGTTTGAATATTGTTTTGGAACGTCCAGATGGTAATAAAATCAACTTGGTGACCAAAAGTTTTAGTGCAAACACAGAAAAAGACTTTAGAATATCACTTATTAATGAATCAGGGAACAACGTTAGAAGTTTTGCAAGGAGGTATGTGCAAAACCTCCCTCCAAGAGTTAACATAAATACCGTGCTTTTTTCACAAACAGATGGTGAGCTTTTTTCAAATCCAACTCCATTAAATGGAACTTACAAGCTAAATATAAATCTAATGAAACTGACAGAGGAAACGGTTATTGAAGACACAAGGTTAGTTGTTTCAGGGAGCGTTTCTGGTTGGCTTGGAACAGATAACTCTAAAAGAGATGTTTGGAGTGGCTTGTTGGCAGGCATTAAATGGGCATTGTTCATAGGGCTTATGACATCTGCTATTTCAGTGTCAATTGGAGTTATTTACGGAGTTGTTTCTGCGTATTATGGGGGTATAGTTGATTCTATAATGCAGAGAATTTGGGAAGTTTTCATCAACATACCTCTCCTTCCAGTTTTAATTGTTTTATCAGCAATATTCAGCCCTTCTATTTGGAGCCTGATTCTTATGATGAGTTTGTTTTTTTGGGTAGGCCCTGTTAAAACAGTGAGAAGCATGGCCTTACAAATTAAAGAAGAAACATATGTTGAAGCGGCAAAAGCTTTAGGTGCTTCACATAGAAGAATAATTTTTAGACATATGATTCCAATCTTGATTCCATACTCTTTTGCAAGTATGGCTTTGAGTGTTCCGAGCGCCATTCTTTACGAGGCAACCGTTAGTTTGCTTGGTTTAGGAGATGCGACCATAGTAACATGGGGACAGATTCTTCATGATGCCATGAACGGCGGAGCTGTAACAAACGGTCTTTGGTGGTGGGTTGTACCTCCTGGAATTGCTATAGCTTTAGTAGGTATGACTTTTGCCTTTTTAGGTTTTGCAATGGACACCATCTTAAATCCAAAATTGAGAACGAGGTAGATATGAATGAAAGATATTTTAAATGTTAAAAATTTAAAGGTTTACTATTATACAAGAAAAGGTGTTGTAAAAGGATTAGACGACGTTAGCTTTTCTCTGAGAGAAGGTGAAACATTAGGTCTTGTTGGAGAGTCTGGATGTGGTAAAACAACTTTGGGCATGGGGGTTTTGAGAATGCCGAGCCCTCCAGGCAAAATTGTAAGTGGAGAGATTAATATAGATGGTGAAAATATAGTTCACTTAAAAGAATCTGTTTTACGTAAGAGAGTCAGATGGGAAAAGATTTCTATGGTTTTTCAAGGGGCCATGAATAGTTTGACTCCTGTTTACACCATTAAAAAACAGATGATGGAAACCCTTCAAAACCATAGGGAAATGGAAGAAGAAAAGGCTTTTGCTATAATTAAAAAATATTTAAATCATGTGGGGTTATCTGAAGATGTTTTAAAGAGATATCCTCACGAATTATCAGGAGGTATGAAACAACGCGTAGTAATAGCCCAAGCATTGTTTTTAGAACCAAAAGTAGTTATAGCCGATGAACCTACTACAGCGTTAGATGTTGTCGTTCAAGCTCAAATAATAAACCTTTTGAAAAGCCTAAAAAAAGACCTCAATTTGTCCTTTATCTTTATAACCCATGATTTAGCTACCGTAGCAGAAGTTGCCGACAGGATAATGGTCATGTATGCAGGTAAGATAGCTGAAATTGGCGAGAATTATCATATTTATGGGCCAAAGGGTCCAGCACATCCATATACCAATGGTTTAATGGGAGCTACACCTCGTTTACATAAAAAAGTTGAAGAGCTTGCTTTTATACGGGGTGTCCCACCTGATTTGCTCAATCCACCTCATGGATGTCGATTCCATGAGCGTTGCCCGGTTGCTTTCGATAGATGTAAAGTAGAAGAACCACCATTAAAGGAAATTGAACCCGGGCATTTTGCGGCTTGTTGGAGGTGTTTTGATGAGTGATGAAATCATATTGAGTATTAAAAATTTGAAAAAATGGTTCCCTTTACGAAGAACCTTTTTAGAGGTATTTCAAGGACAACGAAGATGGGTAAGAGCGGTTGATAATGTAAGTTTTGATATAAGAAAAGGAGAGATATTTGGTTTAATTGGAGAATCTGGCTGTGGAAAATCAACGACGGGTAGATTAATGATGAAATTAGAAGAACCAACAGAGGGTCAAATAATATTTAAAGGTAATGATATTACTACGTTATCTTCTACGGATGAAATTAAGAAGTATAAAGAAGATGTACAAATGATTTTTCAAGATCCTTACTCTTCGATGAATCCAAGGTTTAGAGTTAGAGATGTTCTAGCTGAACCGTTGATCATTCATGAAAAAACGAAGGATCCTAATGAGATTGAAAAAATAGCAAAAAATGTTCTAAATCAAGTAAAATTAACACCACCTGAAGAGTTTATGGATAGATACCCTCACATGCTCAGTGGAGGACAAAGGCAAAGAGTTGCCACTGCAAGAACCTTAGTTCTTTCCCCAGATTTTATAATAGCTGATGAACCAGTTTCTATGATAGATTTATCAACTAGGGCAGAAATTCTCCACATGATGAAAGACGTTCAACAAGATTTAGGCCTAACTTATCTATACATAACTCATGACTTATCAACTGCAAGATATTTTTGCGATAGGATGGCAGTTATGTATCTAGGAAGAATAGTTGAGTTAGGCGATGCTGACGAAATAATTGAAAGGCCTTTACACCCATACACCAAAGCTCTGATAGAAGCAGTACCAGAACCTTTACCTGGAAAAGAAAACGTAATAAAAGAATTACCAATAAAGGGAGAGATTCCATCTGCAGCAAATATCCCAAAGGGATGTAGATTCCATCCAAGGTGTATTTATGCACAGCCTAAATGTTTTGAGAATGTTGATGATCCAGAGTTGGTAGAAGATTCAAGCGGTCATTACGTGGCCTGTTATAGGTACAAAGAGATAGATCAACAAGTAGAAAAGGTTTAAAAAATCCCCACAAATGTGGGGGTTTTTAATTTGGATGAAAAGATACAAAGGTGGTTATTGGATGTATTGGAAATATGCTTTTAAAAGGATGTTAATGGGCGTTATGATTTATTCTGTTATTATCTTTGTGTATTCTGTACTTTTCAACATCATGTTTAAACTTCACTATAGTTACCTTTTGGAAGGACCAATATTACCCGAGATTTTTTCTGATTGGATTGATACCCTCACTTTTAATTATGGGCAATCAATGTCTATAAGATCTTTTAAAGGAGAAACTGATGTTGTTAAAATTATTTTAGAAAGAGTACCTAACACTATGCTTCTTTTTACGCTGGCTATTATCATGGATATTTTCTTAGGGGTATATTTGGGCATAAAAAAGGCTCAAAAAGCAGGGGAAATTATGGACAAAACTACTTCAATACTTACAATGATTTTTTACGGTCTTCCCACGTGGTGGGTTGGATTAGTAATGATTATGTTTTTTTCTTTTAGATTGCCTTTATTCCCTTCTGGAGGTATATTTAGCATGCCGCCTCCTGAGGGTTTAATAAAAAGATTTGTGGATATTGTGTATCATTTAATTCTACCTTTATCTACGCTTGTTTTTTTCCGCTTTTGGGGAAGAGCATATTTATCAAGAAATATAGTGTTACAAAATTTGCAGAATGATTTCATAACTTCTGCCAGAGCAAGGGGTATTCCTGAAAGAAAAGTTTTGTTTGGGCACGCTTTAAGAGCTTCGGCTCCACCCATCTTAACAATGTCGGTTTTATCTGTACTTGATTCTTTTTCAGGGGCATTGATCATCGAAGGTATATTTAATTGGCCTGGAATGGGGAACCTTTTCTGGGCTGCTATTCAGCAGGATGATATTCCTGTTCTTTTGGGAAATTTGTCTTTCACGACTCTTTTATATATCGGTGGTATTGTAATTTTAGATTTAATATACGGTTTCCTAGACCCTAGAATAAAAGTTGGCGGAAAAGAGTGAGAAAGTGAGACACCCCTAGGGGGTGTCTCGCTTATTATTTTGTTAATATCTTTAAAATTTAAAAACTTATGATTCTTTTACATACATATTGACTAATCAAACTTTCCTACAATCAACTGACTTTCTATTATTTCTCTGTAAATGGGAGAATTTTTTAATAACTCTTCATGTACTCCTTCTCCTTTTATCTCTCCATCTTTCAACAGTATCACTTTGTTAGCCTTTCTTATCGTTGACAATCTGTGGGATATTATTATCAAAGTCATCTTGTACTCTTTCAATTCATCGAATATTTCTTCTTCTGTTTGAGAATCTACCCCTGACGTTGCTTCATCCAGTATCAATACCTTTGGTTCCCTTATCAATGCTCTTGCTATCGCTACTCTCTGCCTTTGCCCATCCGATAACTTACTTCCTCTTTCTCTAACTACTGTGTCGTATCCTTCATATAAAAGTCCTATGAATTTATCTACCTTCGCTTTCTTTACGGCTTTCATGAATTCCTCTTCAGTGAATTCATCATCCAACATTATGTTTTCTTTGACCGTCATGTTGAATAAAGGTTCGTTACCTCTGACTAGCTTTATCTTTTCTCTGATTTCTTGTAATTTGTAATCTATTATGTTTTTATTCCCTAATAGTATTTTACCGTTTGTGGGATCATATAATCTCACAAGAAGACTCACCATAGTACTTTTGCCGGATCCACTCGTTCCTACCAACGCTACCTTTTCGTTTTTGCCAAAGAAGAGATTTATGTTTTTCAAAACTATCTCGTCTCTGTATTTGAATGAGATGTTTTTGTATTCGACATCGTAATCTTCAGGGAAAAGATATATACCATCACCTTCCTCTTCTGGCATATCGAGGATTTCAAAGAATCTTTCAGCTAGAGGTTCAACCCGTTGTAGTTGAACCAAATTTTCATTTATGATCCCTATGGGTTCGTATATCCATGGCACAAAAGAAAAAAAAGCTATTAAAGTTCCCAAAGACATGTTCCCTCTTATCACAAGTAATCCTCCCAATCCTAATATAATCACAGGAATTACATAACTGATAAAAAAGGCTATATTTAAAATAGTTATTTGAAATATCCCTGCTTTAGTCGCCTGCATAGACCAATTTTCCTCATCCTTGGAAAATGAATTTGAAAAGTATTTTGTTTTCCCAAATACTTTAATAATTAATTGACCATCTAACTTTTCTTTTATAGAAGAAGTTAATTTTCCAAAAGATTTTCTTTCTATTTTTGAATAATTCTGCAACTTTGTTTGTGAACTTCTGATAATAGGCCAATAGAAAGGTAAAGAAGCAAGTACTATCAAAAATAATTGCCAATTCAGATAAGTCAGTATAGCAGAAATAACTACTAAATTCAAAAAGTTTAAACACATGGTTGGTAATACAAGAGCCATTG
>NZ_JAIP01000041.1:0-253 GCF_002924605.1 Petrotoga sp. SL27
TTCTCCCTCGCACATCGCTCCCCTACCTATAGCCTTTCGGCTATACCGTAGCTTCGGTGCGCGGCTTTAGCTCCGTTACATTTTCGGCGCAGTCCTCTTCTACCGGTGAGCTGTTACGCACTCTTTTAAGGATGGCTGCTTCTAAGCCAACCTCCCGGCTGTCTTAAGAGGTCCACTTCCTTTCACACTTAGCCGCTTCTTCGGAACCTTAGCTGTCGGTCTGGGCTCTTTCCCTCTCGACCATGAAGCTTAT
>NZ_JAIP01000029.1:0-253 GCF_002924605.1 Petrotoga sp. SL27
CTCAGAAGAACTCAAAAACCAGATGGACAAGATACAAACAAGCACGGAAGAAACGGCAGGAAACGTAGAAGAAGTAACGTCAGGGGTAGACGAAGTAGCAAGGGCGGCACAAGGTGTATCCCAAGACGCGCAAAGGCTAAGTGAAGAAGCAGATGAAACAAGTAAAGCTGCAGAAGAAGGAAGCAAAACGATAGAAAGCATAAGTCAAGCTGTGAAAGAAGCGGTAGAAAGGACAAAAGAAAGTCAAAAAGAA
>NZ_JAIP01000009.1:0-8931 GCF_002924605.1 Petrotoga sp. SL27
TATTTTGTTCGTGACTTTAGGAAGTCAAGGTTCTTTAGTTTATAAAGATGGTATTATTGAAAGAGTTCCAGGTTATAAAGTAAAGGTTGTTGAAACTGTGGGTTGTGGAGATTCTTTTATGGCAGGTATTTTGTATAAATTAAAGGATTTTTCTAAAGATGAGCTTTCCAACATTACTGTAGAAGAACTTGCTGAATATGCAGATTTTGCAAATAAATGTGCAGCTATTGTTGCTACGAAACAAGGAGCCGCGAATGCTATGCCAAGTTTATCTGAAGTTAGTCAATTTGAATTTTTAAAAAGTCGTTTTTATATTTAATTCTATGATAGTAGTGAAGATAGTATAATGTTGATAGTTCAAAAGTCCTGTTTTTCTTTGTTAATGGGATTTTGTGTAAGTTCAAAAGTGCCAAATATTTTGAACCTCGTTATCAACTTAAATGTTCAAAAAGATTTTTAAATGATTTTATCGAATGTTTTGTTGATAACTTTAATTATCGACGTTGTTTTCGACTGAGATATCGACGAACTTAGTGTAAAAATACTTTTGAACATTAAAAGTTGAAAAGTACGTTGATAAAATTGTTGAAAACCAAGTTATTATAAAATTCTTTCAGTTAAAAAAATTTTAAAAAGCCAATTTCATAGCTCAAGAAAATAGTTCATAACTTTTTCAACTATCAACATCCGGGGTTAGTGATCGTTAATGAAAAGGGAGGGAGTTACGATGATTAAAGTCGGTCTTCTTGGGTACGGTACGGTTGGAGGAGGAGTCTACAATATCCTCACAACCAAAAAGGAAGATATAGAAAGAAAACTAGGTGAGAAAATTCAAATCAAAAAGATCTTGGTGAAAGAAAAGTACAAAAAAAGGAAGTACGATGTAGATGATTCGTTGCTTACAGAAGACTATAAAGAGATCGTAGAAGATCCTCAGATTCAGATTGTAGTGGAGTTAATTGGCGGAGAAACACCGACGTTAAGTTATATAAAAGAAGCTATTAATGGTCATAAAAATATTGTAACAGCCAATAAGTTAATATTAGCCAAGTATGGTAGAGAACTATTTCAACTTGCAAAGAACAATAATGTCAAAGTGTACTATGAAGGAAGCGTGGGGGGTGGAATCCCAATAATTAAAACTCTGAAAGAGTCCATGATTGCAAATAAAATTGAAAGAGTTTATGGGATTTTAAACGGGACAACGAATTATATTTTGACTAAAATGACCGAAAAATCCATTGATTTTGAAGAGGCTTTAAAAGAAGCTCAAAATCTAGGTTATGCTGAGAGCGATCCATATTTTGATGTAAGCGGTTTGGATAGTGCATATAAAATAAATATTTTGTCTTCACTAGCCTTTGAGAGTTTTATGGATGTTGATTCAATCCATGTAGAAGGAATTGAGAAGATAGAAAGGGAAGACATAGAAATAGCAGAGGAATTAGGATATACAATTAAATTATTAGCTATTGGAAAAAGGTACGAAGATAAGATGTTGGATATAAGGGTTCATCCAACTTTTATACCAAAAAGTAGCCCTCTTTCAAAAATAAACGGTGTATACAACGTCGTACAGATTCATGGAGACGCCGTTGGAGATATAATGATTTACGGACAAGGTGCCGGAGAAATGCCAACTGCAAGTGCGGTTGTTGCAGATATTATGGAAGCCGCCAAGAGTATTAAATACCATATTGAAAACGAATACAGTACCGGAAGGTTAAACGGTTTGAAGTTAATTGAAACAGATGAGATTGAAAACTCTTTCTATATAAGATTGAGAGTGAATGACAAACCAGGTGTTTTTGCGAAAATAGCAAGGGTTTTTGGAGATAACGAAGTTAGCATCGCTTCTGTAATTCAAAAACACAGACTTAATCCTGTTGTGCCAATATTTTTACAGACGCACCCAATCAAGGAAAAAAAACTGAAAAAAGCAATTGATTCGTTGAACGAATTAAAGGATGTGATAGAAATAAAAAATATAATAAGGGTGGAGGATTTCGGTGAGAAGTTTTAGTTTTTGGCCTGGTATAATAAATGCTTATAAAGAATACATGCCCGTCGATGAGAAAACAGAGATAATTACGTTACAAGAAGGGAACACTCCTTTGATATTCGCAGAAAAACTGAGTAATATGTGGGATATTGAGCTTTATCTGAAATATGATGGTGCTAATCCCACGGGATCTTTTAAAGACAGAGGAATGTGTTTAGCAGTAACCAAAGCTCTGCAGAACGGTGATAAAGCAATAATCTGTGCTTCTACCGGTAACACTTCTGCCTCTGCTGCAGCTTATGGAAGTAGAGCAGGATTGAAAACAGCGGTCATAATCCCTGAAGGGAAGATCGCCTTGGGGAAATTATCTCAGGCCTTAATGCATGGGGCTATAGTTATACCGATAAAAGGTAATTTTGACGTTGCCTTAGAGATTACAAGAAAGATCGCTGACAACTATCCTATAACTCTGGTTAACTCACTTAATCCATACAGGATAGAGGGTCAAAAAAGTGCAGCTTTTGAGATATGTGATCAATTGGGTGGTAAATCTCCTGACATATTGGCAATTCCAGTGGGGAATGCGGGAAACATCACAGCTTACTGGAAAGGGTTCAAAGAATACTTTAAAGATCACAAAACGGATAAGTTACCTAAGATGATTGGTTTTGAAGCGGAAGGATCAGCTGCTATCGTAAAAAATCAGGTTATAAAAAAACCAGAAACCGTAGCAACAGCTATAAGAATAGGCAATCCGGTCAATTGGGAGAAAGCCGTAGAAGCTGCAAAAGAATCTGGAGGATTTATAAATTTTGTTACCGACGAGGAAATCTTGGACACGTATAAAGAATTGGCATCCCTCGAAGGTGTGTTTGCAGAGCCTGCATCTGCGGCTTCGGTAGCAGGCGTTAAAAAAATGATAAATTTGGATAAGATAAATAAAGGAAGTAAAATTGTAGCAGTACTCACAGGACATGGATTAAAGGATCCCGATACCGCAATCAGTGTAATACCCAGGGTCAATCCAGTAGAACCAGAAATGGGTACCATATTGAAAATGATAGGGCTGTAATTTTCTAAAATAAGAATTTGATTAAAAAAAGGGTTGGAGAGCGGGGCAAAGGGTCGCTAAAGCAATTTTTGGAGTTTCTAAAGCGAGTAAAATAAGAGAGATATAGGAGGAAAATAATCATGAAAAAAACAGCTTTGTTAATAGTTTCTTTTTTCTTTGCACTCTTGATCTTTTCTGTTACAATCACTAATCCTTTAGGTCCAACGGTTGTTCCGGTAACAGGGTTGATGGCCGCTACGATAGAAGAAGAAGTAGAAATAAATGTAAGCCTTTGGAAGGACGCAAATGAAGCGGTAGCGTTACTGGTATCCAATCAAGCAGATTTTGCTGTTCTTCCTATAACCGTAGGTGCAAATTTATACGCTCAAGGTTTAGAGATAATATTGTTAGGTGTTCACGAGTGGAAAGCATTTTATTTAGTAGGCAGTAGTAATGTTGATTTTGAAAACGTAAAAAGTTTAAAGGGTCACGAAGTCTATTCTCCGCATGGACGAGGTCAAACTGTAGACATTTTGATGAGGTATCTTTTGGTTAGAAATGGATTGGTTCCTGATAAAGATGTAAAATTCAGTTACCTTCCTCCACAGGAGATAGTTTCTTTGTACAAATCAGGTAAGATTAAATATGCTGCTCTACCAGAACCATTTGCTACATTGGCTGTAACAGGAACCGAAGGGAAAATAGTTTTAGACTTTCAAGATGAATGGAATAAAATCTCAGGTTCGAGGTACGGCCTTCCTATAGCAGGACTTTTTGTTAAAAAGGAGATTTTAGAAAAAGAACCTGATATCGTTTCAAAAGTTGAGAACTCTTTTTCTGAAAGTGTTGATTGGGCTAATAGAAATTTAGATCAATCATTAAAGATAACTAACGAATACTTAACTATCCCTGTTCCAATACTTAAGGAAGCGATGAATAGATTAGTTTTTGAATACATTCCAATTTTGGAATGTAGAGAAGAAGTAGAAAACTTTTTAAACACGATGCATGAACTTTATCCAGAAGGGTTGCCTACTTTACCGGCAGAAGGATTTTATAACAAATGAAAACCGTTTTTGGGATCGTTTTAATCGTTTTACTTTGGTACTTTTTTTCTTTTGTTATAGGCTCTTCTTTTGTGTTGCCTTTTCCTCATGAAGTTTTGAACAATTTAATAAATCAGCTAAGTACATCGAGGTTTTATGTAGCATTATGGAACACCGTATGGAAGACCCTGATTGTTTTGTTTATTTCTTCTTTTATAGGGATAATTTTGGGATTTTTAATGGGAATGAGTGATACGATCTATGACATTTTTAGGCCTATGCTCATGATGATACAAGCTATACCGGTAGTTTCTTGGCTGGCTTTTGTCGTATTTCTATGGGGTGTGGGATGGCGTGGTCCTATTTTAATAAGCACCATGGCCATTTTACCTAGTACTGTCTTTACTACCGCTTCTGGGATTAAGAACATCGACAGAAAATTGCTTGAGATGGTACACTTGTACAAAGTATCAAAAACTAAGATATTTAGGCATGTATACTTAGCGTCAATCGTTCCATTTGTAATTGCAGCGGTTGAAGTTTCAATAGGGAATGTATGGAAAGTGGTGTTAGTAACAGAGTTTCTAGTTGGTGGAAATGGATTGGGCGTAGAACTCGCTTGGGCAAGACAGTATGTCGATGTTCCTAGGATCTATGCCATTACTATCGTAGCCGTTATATTAGGTATAGCTACAGAGCGTGTATTTAAAATTATTTCAAGAAGGATGTTAGAAAGATGGGAAATGTACTAAAAGCGAATCGTTTAACCAAAAGATTTGGGGATCTTCTGGTTATAGATAACTGGAGTCTTGATTTGAAAGAAGGAGAAAAAATTGTTCTATTAGGACCTTCGGGTTGTGGAAAAACTACTTTTTTTAGAATCGTTTCAGGATTAGAAAGGCAAAGTGAGGGAACAGTCGAAACCTTTGTTGATAAGATCGGTTATGTTTTCCAAGAACCCCGATTATTACCTTGGAGAACGGTTTACGACAACCTAAAAATAATTTTAGACGATGAAAAGAAAATTAAACCAATTATAGGTATGATGGGTTTAGAAGGCTTTGAAAATCTTTTACCCTCTAAATTAAGTGGAGGTATGAAACAAAGGGTGAATATTGCCAGATCTTTATTGGTTGAACCACAGATCTTGCTTATGGACGAGCCTTTTACTTCTTTGGATCTAAATATTAAACTATCAATAATAGAAGATATGAAAAAGATGTGGAATAAAAGTTATTTTTCTATATTGATGGTTACTCATGATATAAAAGAGGCATTGATGGTGGGAAATAAAGTAGTTATTTTGTCTCAGCGACCGTCTAGAATATTAAAGGTCTTTGATATAAATCTTTCGGAAGAAGACAAAAATATTTATGATAAAAGCTTTTTAGAGTTAGAAAGTCAGATTACAAAATTTGTAATAAGCCAATCTTAATAGGCGAATGTTTAGAATTTATAAAGTTTAAAAAAGGTCAAGAAGCAGAATGGTCTGAAAAGGTGGAAAAAGGTTACAGGTTTGAAATAGCATGAAAAAATCAATTTGTATAAAGATATTTCGTTATTAAATCACGGAAATTTTTGTTTTCTAATGCCTTTTTCGCTAGTTGATCGGCCAAGGTGTTGTAACGGTCTCCTGAGTGTCCCCTTACCCAACTGAATTGTATTGTTAACAATTTACTAAAATAATCATAGCAATTTTTGTAGGCTATGGTTATTTTTTTATTAGTTTTCCACTCTCCGTTACACCATTTCTCTAATCCGATGTAATCATGGTGTATTATTATCTTTTCATAGCCTTTTTCTTTGGCATATTCCATTGCGTAGATTGATGCACTTATTTCCCCTGCAACATTTCTGCTAGAGGAGTATTCTGGGTTATTACCGGAAAAGAAGAAATGTTTTTCTTCACCATCTAGAAACACTATGCCGCTACCGTATATTTTTGTTTCTAAGTCATAACTTCCATCAACGTAGGCGATGAGAGTTTTGTTCTCACTTGCTGTCTTTTTTATAATTGTCGTAAACCCCTTTTTTGAGATTGTCTGTTACTGTTTTCATTTCTATATCCTCTTGTTTTAGCTCTTTGATTAGTTCTTCAACGGTCCACTGAGAACTTGTAGGAGTAACGGAAGCAAAAATTATATTTTCAGGTAAGTTTTCCATATTTTTTATCGCTTTCATTATCCTAAGTATCTGTTCTTTAGACATACCGTTTATTAGAATCGTCGGAATATCTTTTATATCTTCATACATGGGAATAGCCTCCTAAGTTGTAAAATTAGCTCCCCTTCGCCCCGGAGCCCGCCCCACAATCGGCCCACTCTACACCTAATAAGAAAAAAGTAATCTTATATTGTCTATTGTTAGAAAAGATTTTAGAATATTTTCGTCAATTATTGTATCTTCTATTTCCTTTGTATTTCCTTGAACCCCTTTCGGGGCGTTTCCTTTTATAGCTTGTACTTTATCTAATAATAAAAATATTTTACTTTTATACGCCTTCAATGAGAAATCTTCCAAGTTTATCCCTTGATCAATGTCCTTTGTGGAAGTCAACATTTCTATTTTATCAAATATTTCTTTGTTAATTTCTTTCAAATCTTTAAGTTTTGTTTCTTCTTCCATACAGAATTTCTTTTGAAGCTCTATGGGAAGAAATGAAAAATCTATTAAATCTTTATCAAATTTGTTGGTTAAATCTTCTCTTAAACGACTTTTGTACTTTTCGGAGATAGGTATTTTGTTAATTTGTTCTTGGTATTCTTCTTTTACTTTGTTTATTTCTTTAGGAGAAAGGCTAACCAAAAATCTATCGTAATAACTTATTTCTTTTATATTTTTGAAATCTTCTATCACATCTAACTTTCTGGTCAGAAAGTTTTTTTTGTTGAATTTTGATTCTAAATATATCATTCCAAATCCTTCTAATACTGAAGAAGAAAAGAAAAGATCTGAAATATTCAGAATATATGGAAAAAGTGACGGATCTTTTGCTGAAATAGCCCAAGCTCCCTTAACTTTTTCGGATTCAAAGGTTTCTTTAACAATTTTTTCGTATGGCCTTTCTTTATCAGAGTTAGCTGGTAAAGTGACAAGTAAATTACTCTTTCCATGTAAACGATTTATAAGTACCGCTTCTAAAATATTCTTTCTTCTTATCGTCCTTGTTGGATACAAAATGTTTTTGTTTTTTGGATCAACATTATATCCTAATTTCTTTAGTTTATATATTACCTCATCTTTGTCAATTTCATCTTTTTTATCTTTATTTTTAGTGAACTCAACCGCATTAGGAAGATAAAAGGTATTTTCTGAAGGTATACCAGATTTTATAAGTCTATTGTAATCAGCTAGATTGATAGTTGCATAAAATATGTTCTTTCCTATAGGATACAGGGAAGAATTTATGAATTTTCTTATAAAAGAATAGTTTTCCCATCTTGCACATTCAGGAAAGTCATGTATTTGAATGATTGTGCAGATATTTTTTGCTATGATAAATTCTTTAAAGGCTTCTGTGAATGCAGGGTTTTTGCCTAAATTATAATTATGGGCCCAGTATATAGCCCTTTCATCGTGATAATTATTCAATTTGTTTTTTATTGATTCTTTGAGTTCAAGAAAAGTGTGATAATCGGTGCTGTCATAGTATATATATCCGAGTTCAGGAAAGTCAACAAAATCGACATTTTGGTAAGATAATATCTCTTCTATCCCGCCTATACCCATTTTTTTTGAACCAAAAAGAGTAATTTTGTATTCGGCTTTTAAAGATTTTACAATATTTCTGACAACGGTTGAAACTCCGCCTTTTATGTAATGGTAGTGGAAAATATAAAGGCTGTTCATACCTTTTCTCCTCTTGAGAACTTTTGTTTGTACTCTGGGATAGTGATGATCGGAGGCCTTTCAATACTTAGAATTTCTTTTGGATCTAATATCTTTTCATTTTCTTTTTTTTGGATCATTATATGTTTATCGTTCAATTCGGTCTTTAAATCTAATTTTCCATATTTTTCCAATCTTTTCAATACTACCTTTGTGAGTTCAAAAGCCATTTTACTAAGTGAGTGCAGGGGTTGATTGTCGTGTATTCGAAGTTCAAGATCGACTTGAGCTATTATTTCAGTGCCAAATTTTTCAGCTATGTCGATAAGATGAGCAATTTCCACACCGTATCCCACGAAAAATGGCAGCTTTTCTAAAATTTCCCTTCTTCCTGCATATTCACCACTTAACGGTTGAATTATCGTTGATAACTCCGGGTAAAACAAAGAAAATAAAGGCCTTGCAACCAATTCGGTAACCCTTCCTCCACCCGTTGGTTGCATTGCCGATTTTCCAACAATGGGTCTATCATAAAAGGCCTTGACATAACCTATTTCTGGATAATTCAACAAAGCGCCAACTAAACCGTATACAAATTTTGGATGTATGTTCTCTATATCTGAATCCACCCAAACTATTATATCGCCATTAAGTGCGTACAAACTTTTCCACAAGTTTTCTCCTTTTCCCTTGTAAAAACCGTATTCTGGTAAAATATCACTAGAATAAAAAACTTTAGCACCATACTCTTTTGCTATAGAAACCGTTTCGTCTTCTGATCCAGAGTCAATCACGGCGATTTCATCCAATAGAGGATATTTTTCCATAAGTTCTGTTTTCATAACGATTATCTCTTTACCAATTGTTTTTTCTTCGTTTAAAGAAGGAAAAGCAAGGGATATTTTGACATCTTGTTTTTCTTTTAATTTAACGAGCTCTTTAATGTTTTCAAACTTTGAATGGTGAAAAGAACGTTTTAAGATATTATCCTTCATCTTTTACCT
>NZ_JAIP01000009.1:8941-86330 GCF_002924605.1 Petrotoga sp. SL27
TAATCATCCTGATACTATTTTAGCATTAGGGCATCTCTTTACAAAAGAAATAATAAAAAAGAGCAAAAAACAAATTTTTAGTACCATTTTTTGAGTTTCATATCCATACATATTATACGAGGGAGGTTATACCTCCCTTTTTTTCATTCCGATTATTGAATATTCGACTGAGTTGCGATTTGAGATGTTTCTGTAGAAGCATTATTCGCTTCTTGTATTTCTTTTTGCAAACTTTCTATCATACTATCAATATTGGTGTAATAGTTGGGATCGATCTCTTTTATTATTTCCAAATAAGACAATTTAATTTCCTTTAGCCCTAACAAATCACTTAAATCTAATCCAACATCGAGTGCTTCTAATTTAGTATCGGTTGCTGCTTGCGTAGAATCAACAACTGTTTGAACATTTACCAAAATCTCAGTGATTTGTTGTTGGAATAGAGTAAATAAATATTGAGATCCTAAATAATAGGAATATTGTTTCAACTGATCTAACTGTAACTTCGAATAGCTAACCTTTACTTTGGGATCTTGAGGGTTCAACTGATAATAAATTTGAACTATTGTTTTAGAAGTAGGATACTGTGCGTAAAGATCGGCTAATACCTTTTTTAACTTTTCAGTGTAATCTTGTGATTTAGTTTGTAATTCTGATCTAATAACACTTGCATCTTCTGTAGTACGTACTCCCAAAGCCTCAAGGGATTCTTTGGAACTTAAATAACTTTTAGCATCTTGATATTTCGATATTTCACTCGATAAAGAAGTACTTTCATCCGTAGTTGATTGAGCGTTCAATTCTTCGAGTTTGTTATTTATAGCATCCAAACCTAGTGAAACAATAGCTGGATCCACAAATTCAGATAAGCTAAGATATTGATTTATGGAAGTAGTTTGATCACTGTATAAACCCATTAACTGACTTACAACCATTGTATATATAGCCAAATAATCAGAATCAACTTCCATTGAAATTTCATCACCTTCGAATACAATACTTTCTAGTTCTTTCGCTAATTCTTCTAATCTTTCTACATCTGTACCCGCTTTCGTTAACTCGTACATATACATCAATTTTGTATCGTAATAATTCCTTCCAAAGTTTTCACTTTCTTTATAATCAGACAACCAATTATCATACTTTTGACCTTGAACTGTGCTTTCTACTTCAGCATATACATCATCATACAAAAATATATCTTCGGGTTTTTCAAATATTTTCCTATCAAGTACTCTTATTAAATGGAAACCCTCAGACGTTTGTACAGGTCCAATAATTTCACCAACTTGTCCATTAAAAGCTGCATCTTCAAAACTTTTTTCATACTGCCCGTGTTTTATCCATCCAATCTCTCCAGAATTAGTAGCATTAGAAGTATCCTTTGAATACAAAGAAGCGGCATCTTCAAAGGTTATCTCACCTGTTTCAATCTTTTCCTTGATGCTATTGGCGGTTGCCTCATCTGAAAAAAGTATATGCTGTACTCTAACTTCTTCATAATCATTCTTTATACTTTCAAAGTTTTGTTCGATATAAGCTAAAGCATCTTCTCTGGGAACCGAAGCAACTGCATCTTTAACCGCATTATTTATTAAATCTGTCTCCACTGTTTGTTGTAAACCCGAAATTAAGATGTTTCGAATATTTTGTTCACTACCGTAGTACTGAAGCATATTATTCCAATTTGATTCATCAGATTTGTACTGAGATATATATTGATCAACCTGTGTATTTATCTGATTATTCACTTCATCGTTAGAGGGGAAAAGATTGTTTTGTTCGGCGTAATATCTAACAATTTTTTCGTCAAAGAGTAGATCTACCACCTGATTATCAAGTGATAAATAATCAAAAACCGGATCCAACTGTTGACCGTAATACTGTTGATAGATCTGCGCTTGCTGCTGAGTTATGTTATCTACTTCACTCTTCATAATCCAATAAGGATAATCCAATTCTATGCCTTCTTTAGTGATAACTAAAACAGAGTCTTCTTTCCTCAGGGTGTTTCCATTTTGTGAAGTAGTCACAGGGGTCCGAGATGATACATAAGTTGCCACAGACCACCAAACTATACCTGCTAAAAAACCTGCTATAACTATTATAGTGATCAGTCTTTCATGCTTTTTAAACCAATTATTCATCCACTAATGCCTCCTAATTGCTTAAAATTTTACTATCTTTAAAAATGAAATGACTTTGATTCTAATTTTACCACATTTTTTGGATTTGCTCAATGTTTAATCTTTTATTATTTAAAAAAGGGGATAAATTAATATCCCCTTTAAAGCCTCTATATTTTTGTTCTAATAGGTTTATCTTTAGAAATTTCCTCCAAAGCCAACAATCTATCCCATTTAGCATCAACATAATTTTGTAGTTCTTCCAGTATTTCGTTAGCATCTTGCCTTTTCATAAGTTTGCTGTATCTACCTAATTTTGCTACGTAATCTTTTATTGGTTTGAATGTTTTAGGCTTCTTGGTAACTTTGTAAACACCCATATTGTATTCCCATAATGGCCAATATTTAGTTTCAATAGCTAACTTTGTTACTTCTGGACCTGAATCGTCAGGAATTCTCCAAAATCTTACACATGGTGCCAGCATAGCAATGAAGGAAGGCCCTTTGAACTCCAACGCTGTTTGCATTTTTCTCATGAAATCCCAAGGTTCAGCCGTTGCAGCCGTTGCAGCATAAACACCTTCATGACCGGCTACTATATCAACTATACTCTTTTTCAACTGTAACTTCCCTGGTATAGATTTACCGACTGGAGCAGTGGTTGAATCGGCACCTGGAGGGGTAGATCCAGATCTTTGGTTACCTGTGTTCATGTATCCTTCGTTATCATACAAAATGTAAACAAAATCGTGCCCTCTTTCTATTGCTCCAGATAATGCTTGTAAGCCTATATCGTAAGTGCCACCATCACCAGCAAATGCGATAAATTTTATCTTATCGTTGTCTATTTTCCCTCTGTTTAAAAGAGATCTGTAAGCGGCTTCTGCCCCAGATATTGTTGCAGCAACATTTTCAAAGGCATTGTGTATATAAGGTACATTCCAAGAAGTAAATGGGTATATCGTAGAAGAAACTTCTAGACAACCTGTGGCAGCTGCCACTACAGGTTCATAACCCATACTTTTTGCAGCCAAAGTAGCCCAATTTGCAACCATCGGAGCATTACAACCCGGACACAATCTATGGCCTTGTGTAAAACCCCAATCATGTGTTTCAACGTATCCTACTATATCTCTAATATTAGGCACAATTATTCACCTCCGATTATTCTCTTAAACCCAGGTATCTTTGTTCATCAGCTATAAGATTACCTTGAAGAACATCTTCAAATGCTTCTCTTATCATTTCAGGGGTTGTGTCTCTTCCTCCTAAACCATAAACATAAGAACCTAAAGAGGGTCGAGAAGCAACCTCATACAAAGAAGATTTTACTAAGGAATACAAGGGGGCTTCTTTCCCAAAAGACATTGCTCTATCTAAAACAACTACACCCTTTCTTCCATTTAAAACTTGCTGAAACTCCTTCTTAGGGAAAGGAGTAAAGACCTGAGGCTTCACCAATCCAACCTTATGTCCTTCTTCTCTAAGCTGGTCTACAACATACTTTGCTGTAGATGCAGTAGAATTCATAACAACCATTATATAATCAGCATCATCTACTTTGTACAAATCCAGAAAATCGTATTTTCTTCCAGATATCTTTTCAAATTCCTCAAATACTCTGGGAAGCTCTTTGTAAGCATTTGTCATAGCTTCCTCTTGTTGACGATGATGTTCGAAGTAATAATCAAAAAGGTCCAATGGACCAAAGGTAACAGGATTTTTAGTATCTAAAAGAGAGTATTTCGGGTTCCAACTTCCAACAAACTCCCTTACCACTCCATCATCTAACATCTCGAAGCTTTCCACTCCATGAGAGGTAATGAAACCATCTAAATTCACCATAACAGGCAACAATACATTCTCTTTTTCAGCCAATTTAGTTGCCATTATTGTAAAATCATAGGCTTCTTGATGGTTTTCAGTGAAGAATTGAATCCATCCAGAATCTCTTGCCATCATTGCATCGGAATGATCACAGTGAATATTAATGGGCCCTGATAATGCCCTATTGACTACAGGCATTATTATAGGGAGCCTGTAAGAAGCAGCTATATAAACTATTTCTAGCATCAATGCCAACCCATTTGCAGCAGTGGCTGTCATAGTTCTAGCCCCAGATGCTGCCGAACCTACTACTGCACTCATCGCTGAGTGTTCGGATTCCACAGGAATCAGTACCGTATCTACGATACCGTCGGATACGAATCCAGCATAATATTCAACAATTGGTGTTTGAGGAGTTATTGGATAAGCTGCAACTACATCTGGATTGATTTGCCTCATAGCATGTGCAACAGCAGCAGCTCCAGTAACTGTTAGTTTTACGGGCATATATTTTAACCTCCTTCACATTTTCTCTAAATAAATTCTGATTCAGGTTTCATTTCTATGGCGTTAACTGGACATACAGCTGCACATACACCGCAGCCCTTACAATAGTCTAAATTCACTTCTCCTAATTTCATCTTTTTGCCATCAAGCCTACCACCTATAGCCATATCCGGACAATAAAGCCAGCATTGCATACAGTTAGTACATTTTTCTCTATTTATTATCGGCCTTTGAATTCTCCATTCACCTGTTTTGTATTCTCTTGCCGTAGCAGGTTTATCAATTACACCACCAATAGGGATATCTTTCCATCCTTTCATATCACTCACTAAGTTTCACCTCCTGGTACCCTCTCTCCAGTGCTCTAATATTGGCTCTTACTACTTCATCAGAGAACTTTTTGGAGAAAGCAGCCTTGATTTTTTCTTTAACGGCATCTAAAGGTACTATATCGGTAGCTCTTATTAAAGCTCCTATCATCACGGTGTTAGGTATGCCTCTTTTTATTTCTTCCAATGCTATCTCCGTAGCAGGTATTACACCAATTCTTCCTTTATACCCTGATAATTTTCTTACTTCTTCAATGCTTCTAGATGTGTTGACCAACAACAATTTATCCTCAGCTAATCCAGATGTTACTTCAGGATTTTTTAAAAGTGTGTCATCTATGACAACCACCACATCGGGGGTCTCTATGTTACTTTTAATCCTTATAGGGACATCCGCAATCCTGTTAAAAGCTTTCATCGGAGCGCCGGATCTTTCTGCTCCATATTCTGGAAATGAACTAGAATACTTCCCAGCTTCTTCTGCGGCTTCCGTTAAAAATTGAGAAGCACTTTTTGCTCCTTGTCCTGCTCTTGCATGCCATCTTATCTCAAAGTATTTTTCTGGCAAGGTTCTTATCCTCCCTTCATGTAATAATTTTAAATAAATTAGTTTGTTCTGCACACTCGAAAATATTGTGTAATCAATATTTTTAAAGATATCATCTATCCATTCATAAAATGAGAGACTTTCTTCATTAACTTGTCGCTTTTCTAACATCTTGTCAAGATCTAAAAATCTATTAATATGGCATTTAACTCGATTTTTTGCATATTCTACTGTGGTTCCGGTAGTCATTATAAAAGGCCAATCACTAGCCTGTGCAAGAAGAACCTCTCTCATCATCTGATTCAAAACCCTTTTTTGTAAACTTGAGGGACACTTAAAAATATTGGCTTTTTCTTTCATTCTTTCAGTTATCTCATGAATATGCTTATAAATCCAATCGTTTTTCTCATTAAGCCAAACATCATGGTAACCACCGGCACCCCACGAAGTTTCGCCAGGATAAGTTATTTGAACTTTTTTAACTGTTTGTAGAATCTCAGAAGGTACAGAAAAATCTAAATATTTGCTTCCGTAAGATTGTCTAAAAAGCTCTTCCAAAAACTTGGGACCTTCATACCACCAATGACCAAAAAGTTCTGCATCAAAGGGAGCTACAATTATTGTTTCTTCTTCATCTAAAATTGCCGATAACTTCCTAATTTGCGAAGTCTTCTTACATAAAAAATCTTTGACGTGTTCTTTTACAGCGTTTCTTGCTTCTCTAAGATCGTATATTTCTTTTTTGTCTAAAGATAATGATTTATCGGTGATACGATAATATTTTATTCCGGTATTACACCTTGTTCCACTTGGATCTATGTGTGGCTTAATGTAGTCATCTTCTCTGTCATAACCTATGTCTCTGTAAAATTCACGATATCTTGAATCACCCGGATAACCAACTTCGGAACTCCATATCTGCTCACTCGATTCAGGATCTCTGGCAAACACAAAAACATTATTCGGAGTGATTATGGGTCTATACACACCATACCTTGGCTTACTGTCCGCGTAAGTAAAACCATGTGTATCCAAGAAAAAGTATCGTATATCTTCGTCTGATAAATATTTGTCAAGCCCTTTAAAATAAGCACATTCTGCCAGCCACATTCCTATAGGATACTCACCAAAATATTTTTTAAAAGTTAACACGGCAGATTTTATTTGAGCCCTAATAGCCTCTGGATAATCCCGATAAAAAGGTAGATACCCATGAGTGCCATTAGATGTTATCACTTCAATGTAACCTTTATCTTTAAATTCCTTGAAAGCTTTTAATATATTTTGATTATATTCTTCATAAAAAATATCTAAATCTTCTATTAGCTCTTGTCTATAATGTTCGGCTAGATGATACGTCTTATGATCTTCAGCTTTTGTCCTAATTATCTCTTTTTCGGTTAATTCTATCAAATTTAACAAATATTTGTGATATTTTTCTCTTAAATCATTTAGATTGAGCATCTCCATCAACGTTGGAGAGAAACTTATTGTAAGTTTAAATGGTATCTTATCCTTTTCTAAAGATTTGAAAATTTTTATTAAAGGAATATATGTCTCAGTTAGCGCCTCAAAAAGCCATCTTTCTTCCATAAAATTTTCATAGTCCGGATGGTGAACATAAGGCAGATGAGCATGCAATACGAATAAAATTTTTCCTTTTTTACTCCTAATAATCAATCACTTCCAAAATTGGTATCGTTGAATTTTCTTTTGTTTGTAAACATTGTTTCACTACTGCCCGGATGCTTTTCAATTTTCCAAAAGCCAGGTTCTTCTTTTTTATCTTCTTTGATAATTTTTCCATCTTCTATAAAAATCCATTCTTCTTTATCTGAACTTTTAATGGATGAAGAAGGTGTTGTAATTTCGATGGATTGTATTAAAGGAGTAAACTCACCCTTTTTATCTTTTACTCCAAAGAAAGCAACATAGGCGGAATTATCTTGTGGGAGATGGAAATAAGTATTGCCGTTTTGGTCTAATTTTAAATCTGTTTCAATAACTTCTTTTTCTGTCTCTTCTTTCTCTGCTGATTTTTTTATAACCCTTATAGTAATATTAGAGTTTTTTGATAATTTTTTTAGTTTTTTTCTGCTTTTTTCAGAAATGTTCCAGTAAACATATACCCAGTTGGGATTGACTGGCATTATCTTTAGTTTTTCCCTTTCATAATTTTGAGGAAGTTCTTTTGATTCATTCGATTTTGGAAGTTTTTGTGGACTTTTTGGTGATTTTGTATAATCTGAAACCTCTTCAATTTTGTTATCTAAAGATTCTTCTAACCTTTTAATCTCTTTTCTAACCACTTTTAAAATCTCTTTTTTATTCATATTTCGTTTTAATTTAACTCCTAAATTTTTTGCGATATTTCTCAATTCCTGAATTGTAGGTTCATCTGCCTTAAAAGTATTTAACAGTTTTTTATCCGATTCCTTTACTTTCATAAAACACCTCCCATCCTAATTGCTGCAACGTTTAAAAACGTCCCATTCCCCTTTTAGGTTCAGGTTTTTTATTTTTAAAGTTTTTAGTAACTTTAATTTTAATATTTATCCAGTTGATATAATTTTATCATAAAAAAATTGAACAGTAGAGATTTGATTTTTAGAAGAATTAAAATGAAATTAAATATTGACAAAATAGATTCCTTGTGATATTATATATTTTGAAAAGTAAGGCAGCGGAGCGTAGCGCAGTTGGGAGCGCGCCGGTCTTGGGCACCGGAGGTCGCTGGTTCAAGTCCAGTCGCTCCGACCATTAACAATTTAATGCGGCCGTAGCTCAATTGGTAGAGTATTGGCCTTCCAAGCCAAGGGTTGCGGGTTCGACTCCCGTCGGCCGCTCCAGCGCCTGTAGCTCAATGGATAGAGCATTGGATTTCTAATCCAAGGGTTGAGGGTTCGAATCCCCCCAGGCGCACCACACTGTTGGTGGCTGTAGTTCAGTGGAAGAACGCCTGACTGTGACTCAGGATGTCGTGGGTTCAAATCCCACCAGCCACCCCAGCCCTAAGAATCCTATTTATTTTAGGATTCTTTTTTATTTTCTCCATTATATACATACACCTCGGTTCCTAGAGATGCCAAAAAGTCTATCACTTCAACATCAAAGTTGAACATCCTTATACATCCATGAGATATCCTTTTACCTATTTCCCATGGCTTTGTTGTACCATGAATCCCGTATTGAGGGTTTGAGAGTTGTAACCATCTAGTTCCCATTCCATTCATTAGGGACCCTGGAGGTATATATTCATCATACCAATACAACGCAGGGTCTTTCTCTTTGTATGAAATACGATAGTATCCCGGCGGTGTGTAATCACTCATACCAACGGCAACGATATAAGTTTTCAACAACTGATCATGAAAATATAAGTACATCTTATTCTGCGAAAGGTTTATTTCTAAGCGTAAAGGACTTTCTTCGTATTTAACTTTTCCTATCTCTAAAGCTTGCCCTGGATATATTAAAGAAGGATCCTTTAGATCATTCATGTTAACTAAATCCCCAGGAAGAATATTGTATTTCTCAGCAATTTTGTATAAACTCTCACCTTTTTGTACGATATGGTACCCATTTACTTCATATCTTTGCTTTGGTTTTAAAACATTCTCGGTAGCAACAACTTGTGCCAATTTCAAAAAGGTAACTTTTCGCTCAAAAAGTATTCCATATCTATTTCTAAAAGCAAAAATAGCATCATGGAACCCATCTTCAAAGTTACCCAACAATCTTAAGAACTCATCCGGATCTTCAAAAACAGTATTTTCTAACTGTACTTTCACCAATTCCAAATCTTCTTCTGGATAATAATTCAAATAATATTGATACCCATTTTCTACAACAGAGGTTGTTATTTCAACTTCAATATTTGGAGCGAATAAACCTTTTTCTAAAAAACTTGCAAAAAACTGTGAAACATATTCCCCTTCTTTATCTATAGAGGATACTAAGAATGAATAATAATCACCTTTAAAAGCGTTTAAATTAACGTAGAAAGTGAAATAGCCGTTTTCTTTTTCATACAAAGTTAACTTTTTTCTATCTCCCCCATCATATATATATACATTTGGTTTTTGCGTAGTATTTATATAACTTTCTAAATTCATTTTCACAATGTTTTGAGTTTGGTCATATTCAACGGTATATAAATGAAAATAATTTTCAGAAAAAAGTACTGAAAATAACGTCGCAAATATTACCAGCGATAATCCTTTTGTGATTTTTCTCAAGTCGATGTTCCTCCTTACTGGTAAAAATAGTTACCTCATTTTCCTCTTTTTCGAACCCTACATCTTTTCTTGAAACGTCGTTTAAAATTATCATGTCCATATTTTTTTCTTTTAATTTTTTCATGGCATTCTCTTTTAAATTCTCCGTTTCTGCAGCGAATCCAACAAGTATTTGACCATCTCTCTTTCTTTTTCCTAACTCTTTTATTATATCAGGATTTTTTTCCATTTCTAGATTAACTATTTTATCTTTTTTTAATTTTTGCTCTGAATAGTTTTTTATTCTTAAATCACTTACTGCCGCTGTCATAATTATTATATCACTATCTTCAAAATGTTCTAATACCTTTTGTCTTAATTCTTCTGCACTTTCTATCCTTACGATTTTGTTTATAGTTGTCGGTGGTTCTAAGTTGGTGGGTCCAGATATTAACGTAACGTCAGCTCCTCTGTTTGCAAATTCTATGGCTAATTCGTAACCCATTCTTCCACTGGACCTGTTTGACAAAAACCTTACAGGATCAATTTTTTCAATCGTGGGTCCGGCTGTTACTAAAACTTTCTTATTCATGAAATCCTTTTTGGAAAGTAGGTATTCACTATATTCTAATATCTCACTATTATTCGGATACCTTCCTTTACCAATTTCTCCGTCTGCTAAGTAACCTTCTTCAGGTTCTATTATAGACCAACCATTTTGTTTCAATATTTCTAAATTCCTTTTATTAACGGGATTTTCATACATCCTAACGTTCATTGTAGGAACAATTATTTTAGGAGTTTTCGAATAAGCTAAAGCGGTACAAGAAAGTAGATCATCGGCAATTCCATATGATATTTTGGCTATTATATTTGCGGTCGCAGGGGCAACGATAAACAGTTCAGCCCATCTAGAAAGCTCTGTGTGGGGAATCCAACCGTTTTTAACATCGAAAGTTTCGTAGTAAACCTCACAGTTACCTACTGCGGAAAAAATCTGATCGGATATCCATTTTTGGGCATTTTTTGTCATGATAACTTTAGGGTTACATCCAATTTGTCTCATCTTAGAAATTAGATCGACCGCTTTATAGATGGCGATTCCACTTGTTACACCAAGTAAAATGTTTTTCCCTTTCAAGTAAGGATACACTGAGAACTCACCTTCTTGTATTAATATCCAAAGTACTTGAGAATTCCAAAGCTCTTTTTAACCTTTTAATGCTTTCATTTTTCCCTAAAATAATTATAGATTCGTACAAACCGGGAGTTACTAACCTTCCTAAAAGAGAGCCCCTTATTGCTTGAAAAACATTTTTTCTACTAGTGATATTTAGAGCAGCTATCCCTTTTAAAGTACTTTCTACATTTACAAGATTGTACTCATCAATCTCAGAGAATTTTCTTATCGTTACCTTGAGTACTTCTTTGAACCAAGATTTTTTCATGTATTTTTCGATAAATTCTTCTTCGTATTCGAATTCTTCAACAAAAAAATTTTTGGAAAATTCATAAAGTTGTTTTAATGTTTGAACCTTAGCCCTGGATGCTTCTATAATTTTTTTCACAAAAGAATCTTCTTTGTATATCTTTACGTGTGTATAGTTAACCCATTCATTAAAACTTTTGTGTATTTCTTCTATTGTATCATTTCTCAAGTGCATTTCATTTGTCCACAGAAGTTTAGTGTAATCAAAAATGGAAGGATTTCTTGAAACTTTTTTCAAATCAAATTCCTGATATTTTTCTGTATAATCAAATATCTGTTCGTTGGCATTCCAACCTAACAAACTTAAGTAATTCAATATCGCTTTCGGAAGATATCCTTCTTTTCTGAAATAAGTAATAGAAACCTCTCCGTGTCTTTTCGACAAAGGAGACTTGTCTTCACCTAAAATCAAAGGCAAATGGGCAAATTTCGGAAGTTCGAAAGATAAAGCGTTATATATTAAAATTTGTTTGGGCGTATTAGAGATGTGGTCTTCTCCCCTTATAACATGACTTATTTTCATTAGATGATCATCTATCACAACCGTGAAATTGTAAACCGGAATTCCGTTTGATCTTAGAATAACAAAATCCTTTATATGGGTGGTATCGAATTGTATAGTTCCTCTAATTTCGTCCAAAAAGGATATTTTTTTATCTTTATCAACCTTAAACTTTACAACCACTGAATACTCGTTGTTGTTTTTGTACTTGTCAGGGAGGTTATTACCTTCAAAAATTACTTCATCACTTTTACTAACAAAAAAATAAGCTTTTTCTTCATTTAGCAGTTGTTCTATATAACGTTTATATATGTTTAACCTTTCACTTTGCCTATATGGTCCATATTCCCCTGATTTATCCACGCCTTCATCGTAATCCAAACCAATCCATTTCATTTCTTCTAAAATCGCATCTTCGTACTCTTTTTTTGAACGTTCAACATCGGTATCCTCAATTCTTAGAATAAACTTCCCATTATTTTTCTTGGCAAAGTACCAATTAAACAAGGCTGTTCTCAACCCCCCAACATGTAAATGACCCGTGGGACTTGGAGCAAATCTTACTCTGATCATTTATTTTTCACCTCTTCGATACTTTTCAAAACTCTTTCCAATTCATCTATAGATGGTACTTGTTTTAACTCTACTAATTTTCTGTTATCAAGAAACTTACCTTCTATCAAAACTTCGGTTATTCTATCTGTCCATCCCCCTGAATTTTTCATTAACAATATCGGTTTTTTATAGAAATAAGCCCCCAAAATTTCTATAGCTGTGCCGATTTCTCCTCCTATACTTACGACCACATCTACATTTTTTAATAAAACAAAAGATCGCATATTAAGATCAAGCCCAGTTTTTATAGAAAAATCCAGATAATCGTTCCCTTCCACTTGCCAAGGTAAAAAACCGATAACATATCCTCCCCTATTTTTTACAGCCTTTGAAACTAATTGCATTATTCCATCACGTCCACCGTTCACTAAAACCCAATTATTCTCTGCTATAATTCTACCGACATCATTACATAGTGAATTTAAAGATTTTACTGGTTCTTTAAAGATGTTACCTGAATATCCAATAACCCCGATGTTCAAATCGATCACCAACCCAAATAATTTTCTTTGACTTTCGTATCATTTAAAACCTCTTGTGGAATACCGTTGGCTATTACCTCACCTTTGTGTAACACATAAAGTTCGTCAACTACCTGAGCAATTTCATCAACACTGTGATCCGTAACAATTATCGAAATCCCGGTTTTCGCAAGTTTTCTAATTATCTCTTGTATATCTTTAACGGTTATGGGGTCAATACCAACAAAAGGCTTGTCTAAAAGGATTACTTTTGGATCCGTTATCAAGGTTCTAGCAAATTCTAATTTTCTCTTTTCTCCACCTGATAAAGAATAAGACTTTTGATGCATTAAATTATCTAATCCAAACTCTTCCATTATAACCTTAATTTTTTGATCTGCATCTTCAATCTTAAGAAGATCGGCAATCATTTTAAGATTATCTTTAACAGATAAGTTTCTGAAAACAGATGGTTCTTGAGGCAGATAAGCCAATCCATTTAAAGCCCTTTTGTGTATAGGTAGATGGGTTATATTTTTGCTATCAAGAAGAACATTCCCCGAATTGGGAACGACTAGACCCAAAATTATTTTAAAAAGGGTTGTTTTCCCTGCACCATTTGGCCCAAGTAATCCCGTAATTAAACCGGATTTTGATCGAAATTGAACATTATCCAACACAACCTTTTTTCCATATTTTTTATTAATGTTTATACAATCAACAATAACCTTTTCCATATTATTTAATTTTTATTTTCATTCAAATATTGAATAATTTTATCGGTCAAATCTAATTCTGGATCGTAATAAACTACACCAAGTTCATTTAAAATCAAATCGTACCCATTTTCCTTTGCATACTGAGCTATCTTCACTGTTACTTCCGAAGCAATATTTGCCATTTTCTGCTGATACTCATTTTGCAATTCCTGTTGATATTGATTTACACGAGTTTGTAATTGTTGAAGATTTTGTTGCAGTACTTCCTGTGATGCTCCTGAACTCTGTAAATCCTTGAATTGTTGCTCCATTTCGTTAATTTTGCCTTGATAATAATTTAGATCGATTTGGTACCTGGCTTCCAAATCTTTCCATTTATAATAACTTTCTACTGTCTTTTCAAAATTTACATAACCAATTTTTAGATATGTACCCGTTTGGGAAAAAGATATAACCACAACCAAAATGGCGAACACCATAACAGAAACAACTTTTTTTGTTGTATTACTCACAACATACACCTCCATAAAATTTTGAAATTTATAATGGTTTATTAAAAATTCTTTGTTTCTTGGCTTCAAAAAGTATAATTCCAGCACTAACAGATACATTTAAAGACTCAACGTTGTTAAGCATAGGTATGCTTATTAATTGATCACAATGGTTTTTAACGTTTTTTCGAATGCCGTTTCCTTCATTTCCAAAAACCAGACATATATTTCCTTGCCAATCGATTTCATAATAAGGTTTGCCCTCAACATCTGCTCCATAAACCCAAACATTTTCCTTCTTTAATGTTTCTATTGTATTGGAAAGATTGGTTGCTTTAATTATTGGTATCTTAAATATTTGACCAGAAGAAACTTTTATAACAACAGGGGTAACTTCAACGGCGTTATCTGTTGGTATTATAATGGCGTCAACCCCCGCAGCTACCGAAGTTCTTACAATAGCACCAAAATTATGCGGATCTTGTATTTGATCTAAGATCACTAGAAATAGGTTTTCCTTCCCTTCTATAATATCCAAATTTTCATATTTAAAATCATTTCCAATATCAATGATAATACCCTGATGCTTGTTTGTTAAAGCCATCTTTTCCAATACTTCGTTGGAAGAAAAGCTATATGAATATCCCAAATTTGCAACATCTTCTACAATTTTTTTTAAAGACCCTCTTTCCGTTTTGGAACTACTGAAAAAAATATGTTTTACAGGATAACGTGTCTCTATGATCTCTTTTAATATGTTTTTTCCGTATAGATACAATTATCGATCACTCCTAATAATTCATTGATTCTTGAGTAACTTTTAGTCAAAAAAAGGTATCCAATAACTGCTTCAAATCCCGTAGATTTCCTATAATCGTTGTCATTGCCTCTTTTCTTAGCACCATTTGAATTTTCCGCACGTTTGTAATACTGCATTTCTGTCGGAGTTAAATAGTCATACACCATATCAACAAACTTAGAATGAGCTTTTGCACTTAAGAAATCTTTTGTCTTTTCATAAAGATCTCTTGTCTTTATCCTTCCATCCTCCAACAATTTAACCTTGTAGATCAAACCTATCACGGCATCTCCAATGTAGGAAAAGTTCTCGATTGGTATTTCACGAAGATCCGCAAGTCGGAGATTCATAATTTCCTCGAATTCTTTCATACACTTACTATCTCCCTTTTATACAATTCCAAAATCATATCTACACACTTTTCAATAGAATAATTATTTTTCACAAAAATTTTAGCTTTTTCTTTTAATCCTTCGTATGATGATGAATCTCTCAATAGTTTCAGTACTTCATGAGAAAAATCATCTTCATTTAAATCTTTGATCATAATTCCACCTGCATCTTCTTGAGAAAGTATATCATAAACACCTAATTTACCCAAAGCGACTACCGGCGTACCCGCAGCCATCGATTCTAGAATAACTAATCCCTGTGTTTCAGTGTACGAAGCAAAAATAAATAAATAAGCTTGTTTGTAGGCATCTATTACCTTTTCTCTTGGTTGTGAACCTGTAAAAATAACATTATCAGCTATGTTTAGCTCCTTAGCTAACTCTTCTAATGCTTCTTTTTCAGGTCCTCCACCAACAATAACAAATTTTAACTTTGTTTCCTCAAAAAGTACTTTTTTAAACGCCTTCAAAAGAAAACTTATGTTCTTTTCTTTCCCCAACCTACCTACAAATAGAAGAATTCTGTCACCTTCTTCTATTTGTGGGTATTCTTTTCTCAAATCCCAGTTAATAGGTTTATCAAAAGAAGCTAGGTCTATCCCAGTTGGAATGGTCACAATATGTTCGGAAGGTACACCATATTCAACGAGCCTCTCCTTTATATTGTCGGTAGGAGCAATTATTTTATCCGTTTTTAAACACCAATTTTTTATAAGCTTTTGAACAAATTCAGGATGTGGTCTAACTATGGGTGGTAGATAGTGCAAATAGTAGTCATACATGGTATGGTGAGTCGCTACGTGTTTTAACTTTAACATGCGTGAAACAATTCTTGCAAGAATCCCCATAGAAAAAGGATCATGAGAATGTATTATGTCTAAGCTTAACTCTTTAATTTTAAAAATTTCTGGAGAAAAAGGTAGTGCAATCCTCTGCTCTTTCTCAAAGAAAAACTTAACAGCAGGAAATTCAAAGATTTTATCATCGTTTCTTTTATAATCAAATTTATATTTTGGAACAAATAGATATACATTGTGCCCTCGGTTTTCCATTTCATCCTTATAGAGTTTTATAGCTGTAGCAACTCCATTTTTCTGTGGTAAATAAGTATCGGAAAACATTCCTATATTCAATTGCATTTCCCCCTTATAAAATTCATACATGTATTATTATAACAAAAATTCACTATTTTTTGAGGTTGAGTTTTTAAAGATGATATAATAATAAATGAACTGTTATACTTTGAAGAGGTGTTTTTTTATGAGAATAAAAGTACTTAATCCTGAAGTGGTAATGAAAATAGCGGCAGGAGAGGTTGTATCTGGGCCAAGCTCAGTAGTTAAAGAATTGGTAGAAAATTCTTTAGATGCCCAAGCAGATAATATCACCGTTGAAATACTTGATGGCGGGAAATCGTTAATCAGAGTTGATGATAACGGCATTGGAATGACAGAAGAGGAATTAGAATTATCTATACTTCCTCATGCCACAAGCAAAATTTCTTCAATAGAAGATCTTTATCAACTAAAAACATTTGGTTTTAGAGGTGAGGCACTCTCTTCCATTTCAAGAGTTTCTAGAATGAAAATAACCTCTAAACCACCTGAAAAAGAAGTTGGAACAATGTTAGATATATTAGCCGGAAAAATAATAGAAAAAAAGAGAGTTAATTCATCAGATGGAACCAAAATAGAGATTATGGATCTTTTTTTCAACATCCCTGCACGCCGAAAATTTCTTAAAAGTGATTCTGCAGAAGGAAGATACGTGACAGAGGTTATAGAAAAGTTTGCTTTCACCAACAACATTAACTTAACATATATTAGAGACAATAAAGAAATCTACAAATTTTCTTCAGATATGGATCTAATTACAAAATGTTTAAAGATATATCCTGAGTTAAAAAGAGATGATATCATAGAAATCGAACACAATGATTCATTGTGCAAAATATCTGGAATTATTTCACAACCAAAAGTTGGAAGAAATAACAGAACCGCCCAACACTTTTTTGTAAACAACAGATACATTAAGGCAGCTTCACTCTACTCCGTTTTAGAAAAAGGTTATGGAGAGATGCTAGAAAAATCGGTTCATCCTTATGGAATAATATTCATAGAAATATCACCGGATATGGTAGATGTAAATGTCCATCCTCAAAAATTGGAAGTAAAATTTACCGACGAACAAAGGGTAGCCTCTTTACTTAAAAAAGTTGTAAGAGAGGCACTTAAAGAAAACACTCACTACACGATGGAATTCATAAGTAGTAACGATACCCTCGATGTAAATAACAGAACTTCTTCATTTTCTGTTCAAAATTTATACAACAAGAAGGAGAATTCACAAAAAGTCGAATTTTTAAAAAACAAGACAAAATCAGATTATCTTCAAAATATGGACGAATTTTTCAATAGCTCTGAAATAGAAGATCTCCAAGAACCTAATACCCATTTTGATAATAATTATAAACTTTATGAACCATCAAAAACCTTTGATTTTAAAGGTTTTGAATATCAAAAGAATCAGGCGTTTACCCCTGTTAAGAAAATTGATTCTGTTGAAAAATTAAGAATTTTGGGCATAGTTGCTGAAAGGTATCTAGTCGTTGAAGGGGAAGACAAATTACTCTTAGTAGATTTTCATGCCGCACATGAACGTTATATATACGAAATTTTAAAGGAAAACCTATACGAAAATGGCGGACTTACTTCTGACCTTCTACTTACTCCGCTTAAGATATCTTTAGACGAAGTAAGAAGAGGGATAATTTTAGATAACAAAGATCACCTAGAAAAATTGGGTATAAAATTGGAAGAAGAAGATAAAGAAATTATTTTGAAGGGCCTCCCTTCCCTTTTGAAGATTGACGACGCTGAAAGATTGATATTTGAGATAGCCGATGAACTAAGAATATCAAATTTTGATCAACAATCAAACATACTTGATAAAAGCTTAGCTACTATGGCGTGTAGAGCGGCTGTAAAAACTAAGGATAACCCTACAGGAATGGAGACACTTTTAAACAACATTTTTGAAAAAAAATTATTAACCTGTCCACATGGTAGGCCAATAATGCTCCAAATCACATTTAAAACCATAGATAAATACTTTGAAAGAATTTAAAAGGGGTGCAGTTTTTTTCTTACACCCCTTTTTGTTTGTTTACTTAACTTGATCTAATTCTATCAATCTCTCCTCAGAAGTGTAAACTTCTATAGTTCCCAAGTGAGCAATGTATTCACGTAAAGCATCCGCATCTCTAAAGTATGTATCGTAACCAGGTTTACCTTCAAGCATAGTGTAACCGTCTCCGCCTGCAGCTACATAGTTGTTGGTGACAACTTTATAGGTTTTATTCAAATCTATAGGTTTACCGTTTATTTTTACGTTTGTAGCTTTTCCACCTTTTATTTCTGCCGTTAGCCCTGCAACATGTAACTTAGCTCCCTGGCCATCAGGAATTGTAGCAGCATAATTCAAAACATCCATTATATCTTTCCCAGTCACTTCTAAAACGTACAATGTATTTCCAAAAGGTAAAACAGTCAAAATGTCTCTGTAGGTTATCTCTCCTGTCTCAATTGAGGCTCTTATTCCACCACCGTTCATTAAAGCAACATCCGCACCGGTTTTCCAAATCATGCCATCTGTTATAAGGTTACTTAAATTCGTTTCATCACTTCTAACATGCGCACGTTCTCCATCGAGAAATACTTTTGTTACTCCAACAACCTCATTCAAAGCTTCCGATCCAAGTTGATAAAAAGCATCTGCAAACATTTTTATGAAAGGATCTTCAGGGGTATCAGCTGTGAGTGGAATTACTTCTCCACTCCAATCTACTATCCTACCACCATCAATCCATAAATCTATCCTTCCAATATTCTCTGCGTTGCCTCCAGTTTGTGCTACTATAACATTATTAATTACTGCAGGTGTTTCTAACAAGGTGTGAGAATGTCCGTCTATTATAATATCAATTCCCGATACATTTTCAGCCAACTCATCCGAAGTAGTGAACTCAACAGACAAGTTAGGTCTTTTCCCATCTGCATGATAACCTAAGTGTCCGAGAACTATAACAATATCAGCTTTTTCTTGGACAATTGGAAGATATTTCATTAAAGTCTCTTCTGCATCAATAATTGTATTCTCACCTAAATAAATTGGTTCTAAGACATTCGTTTGTTCTGTAACAAGACCAATTATTCCAACAGAGAATTCCCCGTAATCTTTTATGACATACGGTTCAAAAACCGGTCCTCCACGTTTTTCACTGACAAAATTTGCTCCTAAGAATGGAAATTGCGCAACTTTATACTGTTTCTCAAGGACTTCAAAAGGTTTGTCAAATTCATGATTGCCCAAAACCATAGCATCCAAACCCATGTAATGTAACACCAAAAAGTCGGGAACTGCATCCAACTGATCAGATTCCGGAATCCCTGTGTTTACATCTCCAGCATGTAGAAAAAGTACTTCTCCGCCTTCTTTAGCCACTTCTTCTCTTGCTTGGTTTATCAGGGTAGCTGCCCTGGCAAATCCTCCACCATCATCCGTTCCCCACACATGTCCATGGGTATCGTTCATGTGAAAAATTACCAAATGGTTAGGCCCAGCAAATACCGATAAAGCCAAAATCATAACTACTAAAACACCTAAGACTCTTTTCATTTTGTTCCCCTCCTTTTGAGTTGGTTTCAGTCACACATTAATTGAGACCAATAACTCAGCTCCGTTTAAATATTAAATCTTCTTTGTTCACATCAAGATGATTAGCAATTTTTGCACACTTAACAACGAAAGAATAATAAATTGATTTTTTGCGATTTTGCTCAACCAAACTTTCATAGTTAGATTGCCCTTTAGCTATTACAATATCCGATTCATCGTAAATGTTTTTGAAAGATTGACTAACGAAGCTTAAATCGGTGCCTAAATATTTAGACCCACTGTCAAAAGGAATAGAAACCTCCTTTAAAAAAATTTGATCAGCATCTTTTTTAGTTGCACATTTGTAAACTGGGCGAGATTTCAAAGCAGAATGAACGATCAGGTTGGGGTTTAATTCTTTCAATACCCTTATAAACAACTTATCAAAAACTATTTCCCCAGCATAATTATGAATAAAAAGCAAAAAATGGGCATTTTCCAATTCTTTTTTGAATTTTTCTAAATCGTTTATTGCTACTGTCTTTGTATTAAAAAAATTTTGGATTTCTATCTCTAACTCACCAAAGGAATTACCCGAATTGTGGCAAAAAAGCTCACCCATCAGTGATAATTTAAATGCACTATAAAGAGGATCTTTGCTAGAAAAACAAAAATCCAACAGATCATCGTAGACCTCTAAAAAAAGTTGATTTAAGTCAGCTTTTTCTGTATGAAAGTAATCATTTTCACCAAAAGCATCATAAAAAGAATCATAAAATGTTTTTACTAAATTATAAGATGTATTGGAAGGAGAGACATCACCTAATGTTTTTAGAATGACCCTTTTGTAATTATCAAAAATATTATCAGATGACTCCGAAGAACTAACATTAATTTTAGTCATTAACTCAGAAGAATGATTTAAAAGGCAATTAATACATTCATAATCTACATTCATCTCTGTTCACCCCATGAACTTCCAAAATTCCTATCAGATTACTTTAATTTTATCATTGTTAAATTAATTTAGTATTAGTTTTGCTTAGAATTTTGTTAAGAAAAATTTGTCCATAAAAATTGTTACTTCTCTTTCTTGACATTAAAACATTAAATCATTATAATATATTCGATAGTTTTAAATCCAAATATTGAGTTTATATTTGTTATATCTATCTTTTAAATAGGTTGTTCAATTTTTCTATCAAAGAAAAACGATCTTTTCTTTAGCCAATCATTTAATTTAATAAGATTTGGAGGTGAAGAAGTGAAAAGAACATATCAACCATCTAGAATAAAGAGAAAAAGAACTCACGGCTTTTTAGCTAGAAAAAGAACATCAAGTGGAAGAAATGTTTTAAGAAGAAGAAGAGCAAAAGGCAGAGCACGTTTAACAGTATAATGGAAAAACAAACTTTCAAGAAAAAAGAACGTTTACGATTAAAAAGGAATTTCAAAAACGTTTTTGAAAAGGGCGGGCGTTTAATTGACAATAATTTTGTTATTATATACGTTCGAAATACTATGGATTACAACAGAATCGGTATAATTGTAAATAAGAAATTTGGCAACTCGGTCGCAAGAAACTCAATTAAAAGATTGATAAGGGAAATATATAGAACCAATAAAACTTTTTTCCCAATAGGATACGATTTCCTATTCATTCCAAGAAAAGAATTATCGCAAAATTTTAAAAGAATAGATTATTTCCAAATGAAAGGTCAAATTTTAAATTTGGTGAGGAAAATTAAAGAATGAAAAAGCTTATTCTCAAGATGATAGATTTTTATAGAAAACATATATCCCCCGCAACCCCTCCCAAATGTATATACCAACCGACCTGTTCTTCTTATACCTACGAAGCGGTAGAAAAGTTCGGGGTATTTAAAGGTTTGTATTTGGGATTTAGGCGTTTTATCAGATGTAACCCATTACACAAAGGGGGCTATGACCCTGTCCCCGAAAAATTTTATTTTTTTGTTCACAAGCAAGTAAAAAATAAACAACACAGAAGGAGTGTATGACTTGAAAAAAGGATTATTTTTTTTAATGTTACTATTATTTTTGAACGTTATGACCTTTGCAATACCTGAGATAATCGTATCAGAGAGTTCACTGAATAAAGAAATTAACATTGAAATGAAATTATATAGACTTAAATTAGACCAAAGTGGGCATATTCTAAATTTCGAACTTTACGATAGCAGAGCTAAAAAATATGAATTAGTTTATGAGTACACAGGAGATAGTTACGATATTTTAGATACTCAAAATATGACAGAAATTTTACCAAGTACCTATAATATAAGATTGGCGGAAGATCAAAGTTTTATCGAATTAAACTACTTTTTCCCCAACGGAGGACAGAAGATTTATAAGTTTTACAACGATCCAAACTATCATTTTGATGTTCAATTTAAAAATTTGAATGGATACGTTGTTTTACCTAGCATATCCTTTTCTTCTGGAATAAGATACACCGACAATGTCTTTGTTTCATACATTGATAAATCCGTTTTAACAGGTGAAAACTTAGATTCCGCACTAGCCATCTATACCCCGGGAGAGATCGAATCCTCTCAAAACCAATACTTATTCCCATTAAATTATTCGGATCAAAAAGTAATCTCATACTTAGGTCCAACCAAAAAAATTTTTATAAAAGAAACGTTTGACGGCATAGAAGAAGGAAATACTTACTCTACTATAATCGATTTAATGCAGGATTTAGGTAAATTTGGGCCTTTTTCTAATATCTTTTATTGGTTCGTAGCCTTTTTTTGGTGGCTATTTAAAGTAACAGGTAATTTCGGTTGGGCTATAATACTCTTTACCTTGATAGTAAATGCAATATTATTCCCTGTATATGGGAGACAAAAGAAATCCATGATCGAAATGAAGCAGTTACAACCCGAGCTTGACAAAATAAGGAAAAAATATAAGAACCCTCAAAAACAACAAGAAGAAACTCTGAAATTGTACAAGGAAAAAGGTGTGAACCCTGCCGGGGGTTGTTTGACTTCTTTGATTCCTTTGCCCATTATGATCATACTGTGGCAAGTAATCTATTATTTTGAAGGCAGTTACGCATACAACCCCAGATTCCTCTTGTGGACAGATCTTTCTCAAGGTGGTTTTCAAGCTAATTTTTTCTTACTATTAATTGCGATAATTGCTTCTTTAATAAATGCTCTTTTAATGTCACAAGATGCCAGGAACGCATGGACCTCTGTAATTATGTCCGCTGTATTTCCTTTCATTTTAATAGGGTTACCGGTTGGAGTATTCATTTATTATTCACTGAACATGGTAATACAAACCTTATTAACTTTTGTGTACAATAGGATTTATAACGTCAAAGGTATTACGATTAGACAACTAGTTGGTTTGGGTCCGAAGCCTATCAGGAGGTGAAATGATAATTGCTTAAATTACAAGGTACGACAAAATTTGAAGGAACTGATTTAGAATCGGTTTTAGAAAAAGCAAAAGCAAATTTTAAAGCCTCATGTATCGATGAGATTTCTTATAAGGTTATTCAAGAACCTTCCAAGGGATTTATTTTTGGAATAGGTAAAAAGCCTCTCATCATCGAAGCTTATCCTAATGAAAAGTATCTCGTAAATAGAGTAAAAGATTTCTTGAAAAATATACTTTCCTATTTTGAGGAAGATGTTGATATCAATATAAATTATTATAATAAGACATTGAAAATCTTTTTAGAAGGGGAAAACTTAGGTAAAGTAATAGGAAAACAAGGGCGGAACCTTGGAGCTCTACAGCATTTAACCATGATTTACGTCAATAGAATGACAGACACCAAATGTGATGTTAAGTTGGATGTAGGAGATTATAGAAGAAATAGGAAAAAAAACCTAGAACTAATAGCTGACAATGCTGCTAAAAAGGCAATAATGACAAATGAAAAGGTAGAATTAGCCCCAATGTTTTCTTTTGAAAGGAAAATAATTCATAAGTACATAAATTATAATTATCCAAGATTACACACCGTCTCTATGGGGTTAGAACCTTATAGAAAAGTAGTAATTTACCCCTCAAAGAATGGTCATAAATAATTAAAATTACTTACATTGACAATTAGTTCAAATTTAGGCACTTTACAAATAAGACCTTTTTCAAAAAATAAATAATGATTTTAAAAGGGAACAGGATTGGAGGAAAAGTAATTGAAAACCGTTTACCAATATCAAGAGCAAACTCTTTCCATAATCAGTAGAGAAAATCTTCCTGATATTGGTATTTTAGGTGGTATAGAAATCGAACACATTATAAAGAAAATAAAAGATAATATTAAAATAACAACTCAGGTAGCAGGACCAGGAGGAAGGGTTGCTACTTATTTGAATGATTATTTTCATCTCAAACCATCGATATTTGATTTTTTAAGTTGTGATGAATATATTGAATTAATACTTAAAATATTTCAATCAAAAGAAATTCCTATTATTTGGATGGACAAGCCTGGAGGAAATACAAGAAAAGTTAGAAATATAGAAGAAGATAAAGAATACTTTGATTATCGTGATGCTAATTTAAAAGTAGAACCAGAATTCATTACCGAATACCTGTACAACATCAAAAATCTTTTTATAGTTTACAAATCCTGGAACAAAAAGATAATTGATTTAACTAAGGTAAAAAGAAGAATATTTGTTGATATACGGGATTTATATCTGGATGAAATTGATAAATTTACATGTGATTATCTTTTTTTGAGCTCTAAAAAGGATTATAGAGAATTAAAAGAAAAAATCAGCAATTTAAAAGTTGATAATAAGATAATTATAACGAAAGATGTGATATCTTTTGATGGAAAAATATACGAAGTTAAAGTTAAAGAAAAAAAGTACTTTGAAGAGGCGGTATCAGCTTTTGAAGCTAATTTTATGAGTAGTATCATAAAAGGTTATACATTGAAATCAGCTGTTGATAGTTCTTTTAATATTTTCAATCATGTTCTTGAATGCGGAACAATTCCCACAGAAAAATTGTGATTAAGTCTTGTCTTAAACCAAATTACTTTATATTAAAATTACTAAATTTAATCGGGTAGAAGATTAATAAAAGTTTATCTATCTCCTACCCGATATTTATTTCTGGCAGCCCCACAGGGAATCGAACCCTGACTCTTGGACTGAGAATCCAATGGACTAGCCGTTATCCTATGGGGCCATTGGTATCGTCTCATTTTTCGAATCCTTAGTAATTATATCAACTATCAATGACCTTGTCAATAGGTTTGAGACTTAAAAAGCACTTCTAATATTCCTGCATAATATTTTCTATCATCTTTTTTCTAGCAGGATGTTTTAACTTCCTAATAGATTTGGACTCTATCTGCCTTATTCTTTCTCTTGTCACGTTAAAAAATTCTCCAACTTCTTCAAGCGTTTTTTGTTTCCCATCTACGAAGCCGTATCTCATTTTTAATATCATGGCTTCTTTAGGCGAAAGCGTATCAATGATCATTTCCATTTTTTGACGAATAATCATCTTTCTCCCCTCTTCATCGGGGGTAGGTGAATCAGAATCAATAAAATCGAGTACCTCGGTTTCACCTTCCGCATCTACATCGTTAGAAATTGGTGCATTTAAGGAGAATATGTTCTTGGCACTAATTAATACCTCTTTCATCTTATCTACCGGCTTGTCCATCAAAGCAGAAAGTTCTTCTAAATCAGGCACTTCACCATTTTCTTGAACATACTTATTTACCACCCTATTCATTCTATTTATCGTTTCTACCAAATGAACTGGGATTCTTACAGTCCTTCCTTGATCAGCAATCGCTCTTGTTATAGCCTGTCGTATCCACCAATAAGAATAAGTAGAGAATTTGTAACCCTTTTTCCAATCAAACTTAGCAACAGCTTTCATCAAACCAATATTTCCTTCTTGTATGAGATCCAAAAAACCTAATCCATGACCAACATACCTTTTTGCGATGCTAATAACTAATCGAAGATTAGCTTTTATAAGTTCCTCTCTGGCTCTTTTATCTCCCATTTGCGCCCTTCTTGCTAGTTTTCTTTCTCTTGAAGGGGTTAATAATTTGCTCTTACTAATCTCTTTCAGATATATTTTAATCGGATCTTGCAACGAAATATTATCACACATCTCGACTTCAACATCGGAAAAATCTTCGAAAATCTCTTCGTATTCTTCAGAATCTTTAAACTCTTCGTTGACCTCTAACTCTTTTTCTTCATCCTCTTCACAGAAATTACCTGAAGAGCCGTCTACTACTGAAATATTAGATTTTTTTAATTCATTGTAAAACGTTATTAAAAATTCTAACGTAAAATCCTCACGCATTTGGCTAGGTATAGATTCATCAATTTCTTCAAAGGTTACTGTGCTCTTATCTTTAGCTAGCTTTTTTTTGATTTTTCTTAATATTTCATTAGTGAGTACATTAGGACTCTTTTTAATAGTTAAAGATAAAGAATATTTTTTCATGTTTGAGCTTTTATCGATTTGTGAAAAATCTCGACTTTTCGATTCAAGGTCCACACTTTTGTCATTTTCTATCATAAAAACTCACCTTCTATTAAAAAATTAGAATAAAAAAATGAAGAAATTATATGATAAAATCATAGAGAAGCTTTTAAAAAAGTATCCTAATTTAAAACAAATAGTTATTTCTCTGTTAAATATTATAGCTTGACAATATTAAATGAATATGAAAAAACAATTAATATACATAAATGTAATAATTTTTTTGGAAACTTTATAAGTCGTTGAAATTAGAACAATCATTCGTGCTATAATAATTATCGATGGTTTCTTGAACTTTGGAATTTTCGTTACTAACATAGATTTTCAATCATAAGTTCCTTAAAAAATAAAAAGGAGGTTTCCTTGTGCCAATATTAACTTTTAAAGGTGGCGTGCATCCGCCCGAGAAAAAACATTTTACAAAAGATAAGCCTTTTGAAAAACTGCCTTTACCCGATTTTGTATACCTATTTGCAACTAACCATCTTGGAGCACCCGCAAAGCCAATCGTAAAAGAAGGAGACCAAGTGAAAACAGGGCAATTGGTAGCAGAGGCCACTGGTAGTATTTCAGCAAATATACATTCTTCTGTTACCGGAGAAGTTGTTGGGATTGAATCATTTATAAATGCCTCTACAGGAAGAAAGGATAACGCAATTGTTATAAAACGAACTTCGGAAGATGTTTGGGAATATATTGAACACGATGAGAATTTTAAAAAGTTCCCTAAGGAAGAAGTAATCAACATTGTTAAAAAAGCTGGTATTGTGGGATTAGGGGGAGCAATGTTCCCATCTCATGTAAAATTAAGTGTGCCCACAAATAAAAAAGTAGAGTATTTAATAATCAATGGAGCAGAATGTGAACCATACATAACTGTCGATGATATGATGATGAGAGAATATACAGAAGAAATCATAAAAGGAATAAAAATTATAGAATACGTAGTTAATCCACAAAAAATTTATGTAGGTATTGAAGAGAACAAACCTGAAGCAATAAAAATTATGGAAAATGCTTTAAAAAAAGAAAATATCAAGGTTGCAATTTTAAAAACAAAATATCCTCAGGGTGCTGAAAAACAATTAATCAAAGCTATCACTAAAAGAGAAGTCCCTTCAGGAGGATTACCTATAGATGCAGGCGTATTAGTTTTTAACGTTTCCACTACTTATGCAATTTATGATGCAGTAATCAACGGGAAACCTTTAGTCGAACGTGGGATCACTTTGAGCGGGGGAGTTAAAAAACCTGGTAACTATTGGTTTCGAATTGGGACTAAGGTTTCAGACCTCTTAAATCATGTAGAACTTGTCGAAGAGGAAAAGATCGACAGAATAATCTACGGAGGTCCAATGATGGGACTACCTTTACCCAATGTTGATTTACCAACATTTAAGGGAAATAATGCAATAACCGTTTTAACAAAAGAAGAGATACCACAAAAACATGAATATCCATGCATTAGATGCGCCTCATGTGTTAAAGCATGCCCTATAGGACTTCAACCTTATTATCTAAAAAAACTTGCTGATGCTAGGAAAAACGACATAGCACAAGAAAATGGAATTATGGATTGTATAGAATGTGGCGCTTGTTCGTATATTTGCCCATCAAATATAGAGCTAGTTAAAACATTCAAGACAACAAAAAAGGTTATAAAAGCCATTCAAAGAAGGAGGGTTTGAGTTGAAACTTAGCACTGAAGCGGCACCCCATTTTCGAACTACCAATACCACCCGAAAAATTATGATCGATGTTTTGATATCATTGATACCTGCTGTTATTGTTTCAACATGGATCTTTGGTTTTCGAGCCCTTTTCATCATGTTATTTTCTATGGTTTTTGCTGAAATGTTGGATTTTTCGATCGTTCGTTTTATAAGGAAGCAAAAAGATCATATCCCCGATTTTTCTGCATCTGTTACTGGATTACTCTTGGGTATGAACCTATCCTTAGCAGTGAACTGGTGGCAAATTATGTTGGGAGTGATAGTTGCGATAATCTTGGCAAAACAAGTCTTTGGGGGTTTAGGTCAAAACTTTTTTAACCCCGCATTGGTTGGAAGAGCCTTTATGGTGATATCTTTCCCAACCGCTATGACTACATGGTATGTACCTTTTTATTACCAAAACCCCGATATTATTACTTCTGCATCACCTTTAGGAATAATTTCACAGGAGGGAATGAACACAGTACTCCAAAATTATACCTACTGGGATATGTTCATCGGGACAATTCCTGGTTCTATCGGAGAAGTTAGTGCTTTAGCTTTAATTATTGGTTTCATATATCTAGTCGTAAAAGGCAGAATTAAATTGATGATCCCCGTATCCTATATAGGAACGGTCTTAATTTTTAGCTCTATCTTTTATATGGTTGATCCCACTAAATTTGGAACTCCTTTGTTCCATCTTTTAGCAGGGGGCTTGATCTTAGGTGCTTTGTTCATGGCGACGGATATGGTTACTTCTCCAATGTCTGTAAACGGCCAGCTTGTTTTCGGAATGGGAGCAGGTGTTTTGACCATGATCATAAGATTCTTTGGCAGTTATCCTGAAGGTGTTTCTTTTTCAATCCTTATCATGAATGCATTTGTTCCTTTGATAGATGATTGGCTAAAACCAAAAATATATGGAACATCCAAAAGCGAGAAAAAACATGCAAAAATAGGTTTAATTTTAGCCGTTGTTATTATTGCTGTTGGACTGTTAGTACCTATTGTGTACAATTCTACGAATTCAACGACAGTACAATATGAATTCAATAATACCTTGTCAGCAATAGAAGAAGTGTTAAAAGAAGCTGATTCAGGTGAATATTTAGTTTCTAATATTCCTAATAGCAAAAGACAATTAGAAAAGTATATATGGAAAGCAGATCAAAATGGAGTTTTATACGTAAGTCAAAAAAACGCAAAAATCTATTCTCCTGTTTATAAGTTTTCCGAAAATAAAAATGAAATTTATGTCATGACAGTTTCTGGAGTGGGTTATAGAGGTGACGTAGTTAGCGTTATTTCTTTTATCAAAAAAGATGATGGTCAAATTGTTTTGAATAAAATAGAAGTAATAGATTATTCGCAAGAAACTCCAGGACTAGGGGACAAAATCGCCGAAGAATCTGTGAAAGAAAGATTTAGCTTGATCCCAGAATCTGGTTTAAATGCAGGTGTAAAAGTTGATAAAGACGCCGGCGTGACTTTCTCGGCTAATTCGATAGATGCTTACAAAGAACAAGGTGTAATAAAAACTAGTGATGTAATGACCGGTGCAACAATTACTCCTAGAGCGGTCGCAGATTCTATTAACGCAGCTGTAGAATTTTTAAAAGAGGAAGGGGTGATGTGAAAAGATGACTATTATAAAAAACTTTACTAACGGTTTAATAAAAAACAACCCCGTTTTTGTTCAGGTGTATAGAACAACCAAAGGGGAGATAAAACATGCGTGAATATATAAAAACAGGTTTAATCTTAGCCGCTTTTATGGTTGCTGCCGGCCTTTTAGTGTCTGTTGTGTACAATTTTGTCAATCCGATGATAGCACAATCCGAATTCAATAATACATTATCCGCAATAGAAGAAGTGTTAAAAGATGCAAATACGGGTGAATATTTAGTTTCTAATATTCCTACCAACGAAGAACAATTAGAAAAATATATATGGAAAGCAGATCAAAATGGAGTTTTATACGTAAGTCAAAAAAACGCAAAAGTCTATTCCCCGGTTTATAAATTTACTGAAAATAACACCGAAATTTATGCCATGACAGTTTCGGGGGTAGGCTACGGAGGAGATGTAGTTAGCGTTATTTCGTTCATCAAAAAAGATGATGATCAACTTGCTTTGAATAAAATAGAAGTAATAAATTATTCCCAAGAAACTCCAGGACTAGGAGCACGAATTTCTGAAGAATCTGTGAAAAAGCGATTTAGCTTGATTCCAGAATCTGGTTTAAATGCAAGTGTAAAAGTTGATAAAGACGCCGGCGTGACTGTCTCGGCTAATTCGATAGATGCTTACAAAGAACAAGGTGTAATAAAAATTAGTGATGTAATGACCGGTGCAACAATTACTCCTAGAGCGGTCGCAGATTCTATTAACGCAGCTGTAGAATTTTTAAAAGAGGAAGGGGTGATGTGAAAAGATGGCTGATTTAAAAAATTTTACTAACGGTTTAATAAAAAACAATCCCGTCTTTGTTCAGGTGTTAGGAATGTGCCCTACTTTAGCTACAACCACAAGCGCACAGAATGGTTTAGGTATGGGAATAGCCACCTTATCGGTCTTAACGATGTCGAACATCGTCATTTCTTTAATCAGAAAAATAGTTCCCAAAAAGATAAGAATACCTATTTATATTGTGGTCATAGCTTCTTTTGTAACAATGATAGATCTCATAATGCACGGACTAACTTACGAATTATGGCAGACTTTGGGAATATTTATACCTTTGATAGTTGTGAACTGTATCATAATGGGAAGGGCAGAATCTTTTGCATCGAAAAACGGGGTCTTAGATTCCATATTTGATGCCTTGGGAATCGGTTTAGGTTTTACAGGCGCCCTCGTATTATTGGGATCGGTAAGAGAATTATTGGGTAACGGAACAATATTTGGTTTCCCTATTTGGGGAGAAGCATTTAATTTATACCTTTTCATACTTCCACCTGGTGCATTCATAACTTTAGGACTTTTACTTGGAATGTTCAATTCGATAGGTATAAGCAGAGAGAACAAAAAGAAGAAGGCAGGTGTTAAAAAATGAATCTTATCCTTCTGTTTATTTCAGCCGCTTTAGTTAACAATATTATTTTAACTAGATTTTTGGGTATTTGCCCTTTTTTAGGAGTTTCTAGAAGCAAGAGTTCCGCTGTTGGAATGTCTATCGCAGTAATTTTTGTCATGACGATAGCTGGAGTAATAACTTGGTTCTTAAATCAGATACTAATTATACTTGGGTTAGAATTTTTAAAAACAATCGTGTTTATTCTTGTAATTGCTGTACTTGTTCAATTTGTTGAGTTTTTTATTAAAAAATCAAGCCCAGCCCTTTATGAAGCTTTGGGAATATACTTACCCCTTATAACAACTAACTGTGCAATTTTGGGAATCGCATTGTTAAACATACAAAATAATTACACCTTCGTCGAAAGCTTGATAAACTCTTTTGCCTCTGGATTGGGGTTTTCTCTGGCATTAATAATATTTTCTTCAATAAGAGAAAAAGTGCAACTAAATAACGTCCCAAAACCTTTCCAAGGTACCGCTTTAGCGCTAATAACAGCTGGACTTCTGTCCATGGCTTTTATGGGATTTTCAGGTTTAGTAAGATTATGAAAAAGAGGGAAGTATCCCTCTTTCATTTTTTGTATATGTAGAATTCATCAATTACTTCATCAATTGGAGTGTATTGGTTCGGGAAAAGAGGATTATCAACCCTCGCTACTGCTTTTACCGTAACCTTGATAGAATCTTCATAAACATCAAAAATAACGTAGTGAAGTTTTCCAAGCACATGCTTTACATGCCAGGGTAATGGATCTGCTCCATGATTTGTATTTAGTTTAGCCCCTCCCCCACCACTGGTTATAAACATAATTCCATCCTTGAAATGCCTTTCGTAAGCATGTATATGCCCGTTTATTACAACATCAACACCATACTTTTCAAATATAGGCAGCCAATTTTTTGTGTTGAAATGACCGTTTGGAAGGTTTTCTTCCATGTTGCCATACTCCGTAGCTGTCGTCCAAAAAGGATGATGAAAAGCCACGAAGATAAACTTTTTATCATTATTGTTTTTAAGATCTTCTTCCAACCATTTCATTTGTTTTTCATATAGATTTGAAGATTCTAAAATATTAGAATCTAAGATGACAAAATGTGAGTTTCCATAGTCAAAAGAGTACCATCTCTTGGAATAATCTCCCCCTCCACTCGGAAGTTCGAATGCCCTATAATAAAGTATACTGTTTCTCTCGTGATTACCTAAAACCATGTAATATGGAATTTGAGAACTTAAGGGATATGCAGATTCAAAAAATATACTCCAACTCTTCTCTGATGTGCCTTCTTCCGTGTGATCTCCTGGTTTGAGAATAAATGCTGTATTTAGATCAGAATCCTCTACAATTCTATTAACAATGTAAGCGTGTCTTTCGTCATAGATTTGGGTATCTCCATAAACTATAAATCGAAAAGTATCAATATCTTCATCTAAATGCTTGGTTTTAAAAGCCTTTTTTTCTGTCTTGACGTCATTGAGAGTATAAGTATCCTCAACATTTATCACATATTCATAGAAAGAATTAGGTTGCAAACCAGAAAGTTCTATGTAATGGTATTCTAAAGGAAATTTGTTTGTTATTTCAAATACCATGATTTCACTGCCTGAATCATAAACTTCTACATTTGATCTAGCAGGAACAGCCATCCTGAAATTGATAATCACACCATCTTCCCTTTTATCAGTGAGAAAAGGCTTAAAGAAAAAGTAATTTTCTGGGACCTGAACCAAAAGATCTTCTGACCCTAAAAGAGAGACAGATTCGGTTTTCAAACTTCCAAAATCTACCTTAACTTGGAAATCCTCATAATCTTCCTCGTAAGGTAGATAAAATTTTGCTTTTCCTTTTTCATCAACAAGTTGGACATCTTGAATCGTTCCCAATTTATCTTCTAAAACAACCCTCATACCCTTAGCGGACTTTTCATTGCTCAATATTATATTTTTTTCGATTGTTGTATAATCAATACCAAATTTATCGTAATATTGTTTTTCTATTTCGCTAACACTTTCACCAACCGTTATAACTCTTGTAAATTCAAGAGCATCCCCAGGTTCAAGGACAAAAAATGAGATACTTGTACCCATCTGATTGCTCGCTATAACTCTTTGAAATGTTTGATCATAAACCGGGAAATATCCAAAGCTCCCATAATCTTGTTGAAGAAGTAAAACATAGTTATTTAAAACCTTTGATTTTATAAAAAAAGGAAATGTATCTGAGTAATCTATTATTTCATTCAATTGGATTCTTTTTTTTGTTTCCGTTTTGTTAGTTATCCTAGTACTCAGTAAGAGATTTTTCTCTTGTAATGTATAAGTATTCACCACTTTGAAGTCGTTTTGATCATAAATGAAAGAGATTGAATATTTTGAAGTTTCTATGACGCTGTTTTGGAAATCTACGCCAGAAATTAGAATCTTGTGGTTTTTAAAAAGACTTTGGGCCGCTTCATTACTTTTAAAAAAGGTGATATATCCATTTTCTTTGGAAATTCCAGTTGTCAAATAGTTGTTGGATAATATGTAACTATCCTGATAAGATGAAATTAAATCTGCTGAAAAAAAGAGTATAGACAAAACAACAAAAATAGTTACAATAAGATGTTTTTTCATAAAAATTCACCCCTTTTCGTGTTTTTTTACTTTTAATTATATCATATTAGAAAAACCCTTCGGTGTGATATAATATTTTCTGAATCACGTTTTATCTATGCATAAAAACATATCTAAAGTTTTTCTACGGAGGTGAAGCCATGGCAAAGAAAAGTTCTTATGCGAAGGAAGCAGAAGATAAAATGAAAAAAACTATTGAACATTTCGAGGACGAATTAAAAAGAGTAAGAACAGGAAGACCTACTACCGCTATTTTTGAGGACATAAAAGTAGATTACTATGGTGTGCCCACTCCCATCAACCAGGTGGCAACCTTAACTGTTGGAGAAGAAAGAACCGTTGTGATCACCCCATGGGATAAAAAGATGCTTGAATCCATAGAAAAAGCAATAAACGCTTCTAATTTTGGTTTTCACGCTATAAATGATGGTAACGTAGTAAGGGTGTCTTTTCCAAATCCCACTATTGAAGAAAGAAGAAAATTAGTAAAAGCTGTAAAAGAGATGCTAGAAGAAACAAAAGTGGCCTTAAGAAACATAAGAAGAGACGATATAAAAAAGGTTAAAGAAACAAAAAACGATAGCTCTTTAAGTGAGGATGAAGCAAAAAAAATTGAAGACGAAATCCAAGATATCTTGAAAGAAAAAGAAGAAGAAGCAGAAAAAATATTCCAAAGGAAAGAAAAAGAGATTATGGAGTCATAAAGGTGGAAAATAAAATATGAAACTTTCGAAGGTACCAACTCATGTTGGTATAATTATGGATGGAAATGGAAGATGGGCAACTAAAAGTGGATTTGATAGAAACTATGGTCATCAAAAGGGTGCTGAAATCGCTCAAAAGGTTATCGAGTGGTCTAAAGAATTTGGAATTAATTATCTTACCTTATACACCTTTTCAGAAGAAAATTGGAAAAGGCCACAAAATGAGATAGAATTTTTATTCGAATTATTCATAAGATACTTTGAAAATAACCTTAAACGAATTATAGAAAATGGTGTAAATGTAAGATTTTTAGGAAGAATTAACAAACTACCAGAAAGTCTTATAAATACTTGCAAAGAAATTGAAGACATAAGTAAAAATAATGAAGATTTCAATTTGATCCTTGCCTTGAATTACAGTGGGAGGCAAGAGATTTTAGATACAGTTAATAAAATTTTGGAAGATAAAAAGACAACAGTTACAAAAGAAGATATAGACAACAACCTTTATTTACCGGATGTTCCTTATCCTGATTTAATAATAAGAACCGCAGGTGAACAAAGATTAAGTAACTTCTTACTTTGGCAATCTGCTTATTCCGAACTGTACTTTACAGAAACTTTATGGCCTGATTTTTCTTATAATGATTACCTAAACGCCCTTTTAGATTATGCTAAAAGAGAAAGACGCTTTGGCGGTATAATTATCGAGTAAGTTGTAGGCACTTTAGAAATAAAAAGATTTTCAAAAATAAGACCTTGATTTTAAAAGGGTCACAAGGCATAGCACTTTTGCTGATTTGTGCAAAAAAGCTAAAGAAAGTTGTAGAGTTTCTAAGAGCTATATTATTCAAAGATATGGGGGAAAACTATTGAATAAAAAAGAACTTTGGACAAGAGTATTATCAGGTGTAATTATTGGACCAATAGTTATTTTTTCTTATCTAACATATCCCACCCTTTTAGGATTGGTTACAACAATAGTGATGTTAGCTTCCTTTGAATTGATTGAACTATTTACAAGCGATGTCAAAAATAGTTTCATCAAGCTTTTACTAACTTTTATTGTAGGAACATCCAGTCTTATATATGGATTCTCTTTAGAGGCTGAATATAGAGGAATTTTACCTTTTGAAAGCGAAGGAATATTTTTCTTAGCTTTTGTAGCGTCTGTATTTTCGATTATGCTTTTAGTTAAAGAGATAACATACACAAAAAGGTTTATAGAATCTTCTGCTTTAAGCATTATCTACGTATCTTTTTTTCTTTCAAACTTTTATTTGATTCATTTGAACTATGGACCAGGGATGGCGATTTTAGCATTAACTGCAGTATGGGCTTATGATGCTGGGGCATATTTTTTTGGATTGAGTTTCGGTAAACATAAACTTTCTCCACATTTTTCACCCAAAAAAAGTTGGGAGGGATTTTTAGGTGGCATCTTTTTCACTTTTGCTTATATACTTATATTTGATTCCATTGGGATTTTTTTTGGAGCTATTCAAAAAATAACCTTTTTGCAGGCCATTATCTTTGCATTGATGGTGGGTTTCTTCGATACCATTGGAGATCTAACAGAATCAACTATTAAAAGGTATTATAATGTAAAAAACTCAGGGGAAATCCTACCAGGTCATGGGGGGATGCTCGACAGAATTGATGGTCTGTTGATCGTAACCCCAATGTGGTATTTTTTGTTGAGAATACTTTGGATATAGGGGGAAAAAATGAAAAACAAAAAATTTAAGGAAGGGTTCACACTAGTTGAGGTTTTAATAGTCTTGGGAATCATTTCGATCCTCGCAAGTATTGCCATTCCATCAGTTAGAGGACTTATCAATCGAGCTAACGCAATTAAAGTAGTAACTGAAATGCAAAATGTTCAAGTTGCCGTAATGAACTATGGTATTTATAACCCCAACCTAGAAGGATTAACAATTAATGATCTCTTGTTAGAGGGCTATTTAACTTCTCAACCAGAATATATAGAATTAGATTCGACTAACCCTTTAGAAATCAAAATAAAATACACGAATGGTACACCTTCCGCAACTGAGCTTAATAATATTAACAACAATATACTTATAGATAATAATACAGCTTATTTAGTAGTTAAATATTAATTAGGTTAAAAAAAGAAAACAGTCCCTTTATAAATAAAAAGATTTTCAAAAATAAGATTCTGATTTAAAAGGGTTACAGAGCAGAGACTTTTTGCAGCTTTGTGCAAAATAGTTCTTTATAATGCTTTAGAAACAATTTCCATATTTTCATTTGCAAAACAAATGTGTTCGGGGATCTTAAGGGGTTTACCTTTTGCAGCTTTGTGCAAAATAGTTCTTTATAATGCTGAAGTAACATCCTCATTCTTATTTGCGAAGCAAATGTGTTCGGGGATCTTAAGGGGTTTACCCCTTAATGTTTGGGTGAAGGGGAGCTAAGAATGATGGAGATATTTTAAAAATTTTCGAATCCTAGAAGTAAGGTTTAAAGTAGGTTTCAGATTTTTCAAAGTCAAGTATGAATTGAAAAAATTAGGAGGATTTAATATATGAAATACTTCACCTCTGATGAAATTAGGGAAAAGTTCTTGTATTTTTTTGAAAAAAAAGGTCATACAAGGTTACCTAGTTCTTCTTTGATTCCCAACGATCCCCAATTGTTGTTTACAGTGGCTGGAATGGTCCCTTTTAAACCAATCTTTTGGGGAAAAGTTGAACCCACATATACGAGAATAACTACGTGTCAAAAATGTTTAAGGACAAACGACATAGAAAATGTTGGAAGAACCCCCAGACATCACACCTTTTTTGAGATGTTAGGGAACTTTTCTTTTGGGGATTATTTCAAAAAAGAGGCTATAAAATGGGCCTGGGAATTTTTAACAGAAGAATTAGAACTTCCAGCCGAAAAATTATGGGCTTCTGTGTATGAAACCGATGATGAAGCTTTTAATATCTGGAAAGACGATATCAAGATACCGGAAAATAAAATACTAAGATTCGGTAAAGAAGAAAACTGGTGGGGACCTGCGGGTCCAACCGGCCCATGTGGTCCTTGTTCAGAAATATACTTTGACACAGGGTATACCGAAAATTGCCCTGATCAAGAAAACTGTACTCCTGCATGCGATTGTGGGCGTTTTGTCGAGATTTGGAACATAGTTTTCACTGAATATTATTCCGATGAAAACGGAAACCTTTCTCCTTTACCAAGAAAAAACATTGATACTGGGGCGGGTTTTGAAAGAATCTGTGCAGTTACTCAAGGTAAATATGATAATTTTGATTCCGATTTATTCAAGGAAACAATAGAAGAAATACAACAAATCTTTGGTGTAAAATTCAGAGAAAATAAAGGTAAAGATGTATCAATAAAGGTAATAGCTGATCATTCAAGAGCAATTGCATTTCTAATATCTGAAGGAATTATACCATCAAATGAAGGAAGAGGCTATGTTTTAAGAAGATTAATAAGAAGGGCTGTACGGCACGGAGCTTTGTTAGGAGCAAAAGGGCCATTTTTAAACAGTATTCTTGAAACAGTAATTAAAAAAATGGGAAAAATCTATCCGGAACTTATCGAAAAAGAAGGTTTAATTAAAGATATTTCCTCTATGGAAGAAGAAAAGTTTTTTGAAACGATGGAAAAAGGGATGGAAAGATTAAACAACATAATTCAAAACTTAAACAACCAAGCCACATTATCTGGAAAAATCGCTTTCGAACTTTACGATACATACGGATTTCCTTTGGATCTCACAAAAGAGATATTATCCGAAAAAGGGATAGAAGTTGATGAAAAAGAATTCACAGAACTGATGAACAAACAAAGAGAGATGGCAAGAGCAGCTTCGGGTAAAGTGGAGTATGATACAACTAAACAAATTTACAAAGAAATCGATAAATTTTTGACTCTAACTGAATTTATTGGTTATGATAAACTAAGTTCGACTGAAGAAGTCCAGCTTATACTCAAAGGAGACAGTATTGTCCAACAAGCTCAAGAAGGTGAAGAAATTGAACTATTTTTCTCAAAAACACCTTTTTATGCAGAAAGGGGAGGGCAAGTTTCTGATAAGGGTATTATCTACAATGAATCATTCCAAGCTGAAGTTATACATGTTACACCTATAAGAAATGAGATAATATCTCACCTAGTAAAAATAAAAAAAGGCAGTATAAAAAACGGAGAAAGAGTATTTCTAAAAGTTGATGAAAAAAAGAGAAAAGCCACAGAGAAAAACCATACGGCAACACATCTTTTACATTCTGCACTAAGAAAAGTAATTGGAGAACATATAAGGCAGGCTGGTTCATATGTAGCTCCGGAAAGATTAAGATTCGATTTCACACATTATGAACCTTTGACCCAAGATCAAATAAAGCAAATCGAATACCTTGTAAACGAACAAATACAAAAAGCTATCCCTGTAAACATATACCTAAAAAGCTTAGAAGAAGCAAAAAATATGGATGTTATAGCCTTATTTGAAGAAAAATACGGAGAAGTGGTAAGAATTGTGGAAATAGACGATTTCTCAAGAGAGCTCTGTGGAGGCACACATGTTTCCAACACAGGAGAAATAGGAATCTTCAAAATTCTGGAGGAATCTTCCATCTCTTCAGGAGTTCGAAGAATAGAAGCTATTACAGGTTTTGAAAGCCTTAACTATGTTACAGAAATGGAAAGTATTATAACTAATTTATCTAACATGTTGGATTCATCAAGGGATCAGATTCTAGATAAAATCGAATCCATCTTAAAAACTATCAAAAATCAGGAAAAGGAAATTAAACAACTTCAATTTCAATTAGCCACAAAAAATATAGAAAGATTAGCCCAAACCCCACAAATCATTGAAGGCGAAAAGGTGGTAGTAGCTCAGTTAGAAAACTTGGAAAAAGACGTTCATGCCAACACAGCCGATATCCTACTTCAAAAGTTGGGTAGAGGCGTTGTGATCCTTTTCAACAAGAGTAACAACGATCAAGTAAGTTTGGTAGTAAAGGTATCCAAAGACATCTCTAAAAAATTTCACGCCGGAAACATTGCAAGAAAAATAGCCTCCTATTTAGGTGGTGGTGGAGGCGGTGGACCAACTTTCGCACAAGCCGGAGGAAAATATGTTAAGAAGGTAAAAGAAGTGATAGAACACATAAGCAATTTTATGGAGGTTTAAGATTGCTTGCGATAGCTTTATCTGGAGGTGGGGCTAAAGGTGCTGCCCACGTTGGAGCACTGTTAGAACTTGAAAAAATGGGAATTAAATTTGATATCGTTGTTGGTACAAGTATTGGTGCACTTGTAGGTGCTGGGTATGCCCTTTTAGGGGACTCCAAATTACTATATGAATATGCTTTAAGGTTACAAAAAGCTACTTTTATTAATAAAGTACCTGCATCGCGCAAAATACCTCCTATTTTGACGTGCATTGGTGCAAACTTGCTTCCATCAACTTTACCCTCTTTTCTTTATTTTTATATTTTAAAAAAGGTATTTAAAGATATTACCTTTGAAGATTTGAAAATTAAATTCTATTGTACCACCGTAAAAATGGAAAGTGGAGATTTGGTAATCTTTGATGAAGGACCTTTGTTCCCGGCTTTAAAAGCTAGTATGGCGATGCCTGGTGCATTCAAGCCCGTTAAAATAAACGGTAACAAATACATAGATGGTGGATCCTTGGAAAAGCTACCTATCCTAACAGCTAAAAAACTTGGTGCAGATAAAATCATCGCCCTAAAACTCTTAACAAAGAAGATAAAATACCAGGAAATAAAAAATGCCTCTCAAGCTTTTGATAGGATAGATTCAATAAGAGAAAATATATACGATAATTTAACGGAAAAGTTTGCTAACGTACTTATCGAATTGCCCACACAAGACTTTAATACTTTAGATTTCACACAAACACAAGCCTTAATAGATACTGGGAGAAAAGCTGTTTTAGAAAGAAAAGAAGAAATCTTGGAGAAAATATCATGATTTTAGTAAGTGGAGGATTTGGATGGCAAGGAATTAAAGCAGCTGAAAATTTGAAAGATTTAGATCTATCCTATTACGATACAATCATCACAAATGGTATCACAGGATTTTGTATCACCTGTTTTCAACTCAAAAAAGAAAAGATCCTTCATCAAACTTTAAAGAGTTTAAAGCCTTACTTAAACACCCTAGACAAAGATTACTTTTTTGTTGGAAACATAAAAAATTGTCTCAAACTTTCTTCAAATTTTGGAAAGTATAAATTTCAATTAAAAGAAGACACCAAATTAAATTTTCCTTTAGAGATCGAACTGATAAATTTAAAAACTGAAGAAATATCAACTAAAAAGATTAACACCATTCAAGAAAGTCTTTTTTATTCTACCCTTTTACCTGGTATTAGACCACCGTTTCAAGGATGGTACAATACCGCTTCCTTTTCAAGAACACCCTGCTACTCATTATTAAAATATCAAGGTGAAGAAATAGAAATCTATGAATCTCCCTACAATTATCACAAATCCTCAACCATACAAAGATTATACAAATCTATTCAGGTTATGAGAAGCAGATACTTTTACGAATTGATCATGGAAGAAATCAAATCAAAAAATAAGGTACAATTCAAAACATAAAAAGAAGGGGAAAAGTGAAAAAACTTTACAAGTTGGAAATTGAGGAAAGATCATCAAATAAAAGATATGAATGTCTATTACTTGTAAAAAATAAAGAAGAAATTTATGATCTTCTAACTAACCTCAATATTAGAGTTATCAACATTGATGTTGATAACTTTTATTTCGATACTAAAAAATTCAATACTGATCAAATGAGCAGCCTTGTTGATAATCTGTACCTCCTTGTAAACTCGGGCTTGACTCTCTTTGAAGCAATGGAATTTTTAGTTTTCAACGAACAGGTTGATAAGTTCATAAGAGGCGTCGTTTTTAAAGGATACTTTTTAGTGAAAAAAGGATTAGACTACAAAACAGCATTTGATTTTCCAGAAATAGATAACTACTTTAGGCATACAATAAACATCTCAAAGACAACGCTAATTTTAAGAAAAAACTTATCCAATTTAAAAAATTACTATAACAACGTCAAACTTTCCAAGTCTACCGCCGAAAAATCATTAATTTATCCACTCCTAATCCTTTCATCAATTTTAGTTTTGCTTTTTCTTCTAAATTTTTGGGTTATTCCACAGTTTTCTACTCTTTTAGGATACGATATTAATCTCAACTTATCAACTTACATGTTGATAAGTTTGTTGATATTTTTCTTCTTCGGGTTGATAACTTTCTGGATAGGCAAGTGGAACGACATTATTTGGACAAAGATACCGTTTTTAAAGTTCTTGTACAAGAATTACATACTTCATGAATTCACAAGGAACGTTAACTTACTTTTAAAAAGTGGTCTCACAATATACAACGCCTTAGAAATAGTCCTTTCTAATACGAATTCACAGTATATATCATCCACTTTCTTAACAGCCTATTTGGATATAGAAAAAGGGAAAGATCTTACGGAGGTTTTTTCAAAAATCAAAGACGTTAAAGAATTTTCTTTAACAATGAGCGTCTCAAAGAGGAAAGGAAATTATAAAGAGGTATTTGACTTCTTAGAAAACTATTATTATTCATCTTTTAAAAGCGCTTCAGATAAAATTATGAAAATGATCGAACCTGTGCTTATAATATTTTTATCTGTAATAATTTTGAGTTTGGCATTTGAAATTTACTCCAATGTCTACTTGGGAGGGATGAATTTTGAAATGGGGAGTACATTCTAAATCCCATAAGGAAGGCTTTTTACTTGTGGAAGTACTAGTTTCTTTGGGGATCGAAATAATTTTGTTCTCTTCTGTAGTTTTTTTTACCGTATATCCGCTTCAAAAATACTTTTCATCTCTTACAGAAAGATATATAGCTACAGAGGTGGTGTATAAAACACGAAGCGCATCCACCCATTACGGCGAAGATAACAACTTAAACGGAATCATTAGCTCTCAAATAGTACAGGGGAAATTAAAAATCGTGACTTATGATATAAGATTTAGAATAGAAGGTCCAACTAGCCAGAATCTATTATGGAGTTTCGGAAAAATAGCAGGAAGGGGAGGTAGAATTGTAAACAGCGAAGGCAAAACCATATTCAACGTTGTTCCAGTCACGGGAGCGCTCACCAATCCATGATCTATCTTCAAGTCTTTGGGGGAATGTTATGATTAAACTCAAATACAAAGGGAAAAAAGTATGTATAAATCATATAGATTGTTTTATTAAACCATTTGAAAATGAATTTCAACTGAGAAAAATATACTTCCAAGAAATAACTGATAAAAAAATTACTTTTAAAAAGATACATTCTTCCGATAAAGAATATTTTTTGGTAATCGATACTAGTGATTATAAAAAATCAAAAAGATCTTTATTCTTTGACACTATTATACCGGTTCAATCCATTCTTTTGAAAAAAGTGTTGGAATTCAAAGAGGGTAGATACGTTTTAGGCACAGATTTTTACAATTATGAGTTCATTAAAACCAAAGAATTCGCATTTTCGGGAATAATTGTTGACGAAAAACCAACATACTTTTTTAATAACCAAGAATTGAAAGATCTAGCAAGAAAATATTTGGAGGATAAAAGAATTGTTCCTATTAGAATCTAACGTTAGAAAATTTCTGAAATACACACTAATAGCAACCATAATTTTACTTTTGGTTCTTCTAGTTGTTGAAAGTTATGGCAAATATCAAGAATATCTGAATATCAAAAGGATGCAAAACAACTTAAATTATAATTACAACAACTACCTTTACAAAGTCTCCAACCAAAGAACTGATATACGTGAATTTTTTGACTTCTTAACAGATAACAACTTTTATCTGATAGAATTTAACTACTCCTTGACCAGTGGGCTATCTGCAAAAGTTGCAACCTTTATAGAACCAACTCAAAAAATAAAGAGCAAGTATTCCATATCTGAATTGACTAAAATAAATATGGGAGCCACATATTACGTTATTCTTGAAATTAAAGAACAAGGAGTCAAACAATGAAACCGTATCTATTCATTATCCTTTTGTTGATTATAACTTTGATATATATAAAAAATTATCAAATTGAAGCACCAACGCTAAAATTCTCTCTCCATACCATTTCAGAAGTAGAAAGTAACTTCACATCAGAACCCTTACAAAAAGAGCTAGAAAATATTTTATCTACCGACCTTTTGTTGGAAAGTATGACTATAAAAAGAAACACCAATTCTTTTCTTGAGCTTGTGAATAATTTTGATATCTCAACATCTTTTTCATACCCTAATTTTGAGTACATCTCTAAAGATGTTAGTAATAATAAATTATACATAAAAAGCTCAAACATCTTCAAACCTTTAAAAATTGACTTATTAGATCTATGGTCACAAAAAGATAACCTGCCTAAATATCAAAAAGAAGGTGTAAAATTCTCAGGTTTTGTAATAGATTCAAAGGGAAGAAATACAGGGTTTGTTTATTTTTTTGATGAACTCATAAAGCTTTCAGCTGGCGATAAATTGGGGGAAGATTTAGTATTGGCAATTTTTAATGATGGAATTTTAATTCTAACTGAAGATAAAAAACTATGTGTTCTCTAGTCAATTCAAATTTCTTTAATTTTCCCATCTCCACTAATAGTATCTGCAAGAAATATTAACTTAACGTAAATTTTTATTTTCTCTTTCTCCTGAGTTTGACAGTTACAAAAACGTAAGAATTCTAAAACAGGTATGAATAATTGAAAAAAGGCGTTTTTTGCTTTATCTGTTTTTCAAAAGTGTCACTACATCCCTTTCTTTTCCTTTATTTATCAGTGTTTTAGTCTTACGCTTTAGCTTTGCTCCTTTCTAATCCTTTAATTTCGTCATTTTGGTCCCGTAGTTTTGGCCTCTCTATGAATTTCATATCACTAATCCATTTTTCGCCCCCGACGAGTATGAATATTTATCTTTTACAAAAACATTTCTTGCTCTATAGTCCAAATTAAAGCGGGACAAATGCTTTGGATCATTTACATCGAATATATTTATCCCTTCTCTTCCTGCTGTTACTATTATGTTTTCTTCTACTGAGTTTTCACCTTGCTCCACTGGTAGAACTACACAAACAGGCAGAGTGAATAATAAAATCAAAACTATGCCAAAAAAAATGTACTTCTTTCACCGTCCTTTCACCTCGCTTAATACGTAAGAATTCGACGTTTTTTAAACTTTGTTTTTTAAACTTTCATTGAGTATACTATACAAAACAAATACAAACGCCACAAAAACGACTAGCCTATTTCGATGACAATTAATTATGATCTAATGCAGTTTCCTGACAATGTATCCCCCCATATGATATAATATTTTAGCAACCAGAAAAATAAAAGGGGGATATTGAGTGTCAAGTTTAGGATATATTGAAAAAAATCAATGGGGATACACAGTAGAAGGGACCCCGGTGACTCTATTCACATTAAGAAACAAAAAGGGAGTTACCTTACAAGTAACAAATTATGGAGCTACATTGGTTTCTTTGTACTTACCTGATAAAAAAGGAGAATTTGAAGATATAATTTTAGGCTTCGACACGGTTTCAGATTACGAAAAACCTAACCCACAGAATCCATTTTTCGGCGCTACAATAGGACGACATGCAAATAGGATAAAAAACGGACAATTCTCACTTGAAGGTAAAAACTACACCTTAGCTCAAAACAATAATTCAAACCATCTTCATGGGGGAGTCAAGGGTTTTCAAAAGCAAATATTTCAAGCTACAGCTTTTACAACCGTTGAAGGACCTTCTGTTCGGTTCAAGCGTTTAAGCCACGATGGTGAAGAGGGTTATCCAGGAAACTTACGTGTAAGCGTTACTTACACATTAAACAACGATAATGAATTTAAGATTTCTTATACCGCAACTACTGATAAAACCACTATTATAAATTTGACAAATCACAGTTACTTTAATTTAGCAGGAGAAGGTAGAGGAAATATTTTTGATCACCAGTTAGAACTTTTTGCTAATTATTATACACCTGTAGATGAAACGTTAATCCCCACTGGAGAAATAAAAAGTGTCAAAAACACACCTTTTGATTTTACAGTCCCAAAAATTCTCGGTGAGGTGCTCAAAGATCTGAAAGATTCTCCATTAGAAGGAATAGATCATAATTTCGTATTAAACAAGGAAAATAGCAAAATATCCTTAGCTGTAAGGTTGGTTGAACCCACAAGTGGAAGAGTGATGAAGATATACACAACCGAGCCTGGGATTCAAGTATATACAGGTAATTTTGTTGATACATACGGAAAAGAAGGAAAACACTACGGAAAATATTCTGGAATAGCTTTGGAAACACAGCATTTCCCAAACACTCCAAACCAGAAAAACTTTCCTTCCACAATTTTAAGACCCTCAGAAGTTTACTCTTCAACAACAATTTACAAATTTTCTATCGTAAATTAGAGATTATTTAGCGTTCTAAAAACAGCAAAATACATTGTTTCTTGGAGGTAAAAGTATTGGATATAATCAAAACAATAACAGAAGATCTGAACATAAAACAATTTCAAACTGAAAACACTGTAGAATTATTAAATGAGGGAAACACCGTACCTTTTATCAGCAGGTACCGAAAAGAAAGAACGGGTAATTTAGACGAAGAAAAGATTAGACGAATAGAAGAATTACTTAAATATTACCAACACTTAGAAGACTACAAAAAAACTGTCTTAAAAAGCATCGAAGAGCAAGGCAAATTAACATATGAACTAAAAGAAAAGATCATCAACACCAAAAAGATGACTGAATTGGAAGATCTGTATCTTCCTTACAAAAAAAGAAAGAAAACCAATGCCGACAAAGCTATAGAAGCTGGTCTTGAACCTGCAGCAAACAAAGTGTTGTTAGGTAATATCAAATCTTTAGATGAATTAGAAGAATTTGTATCTGAGGAATACGATAATATAGACAAAGTGGTAGAAGGAATTTCCTACATAATAGGTCAAACCTTTGCCCATAACAAAGACAATCGGGAAAGTCTAAGAAAGTATTACGAAAAATTCGGAAAAATTCACTCTGAAAAAAAGAAAGAGTTTATAGAAGAAGCCACAAAGTACGATATGTATCACGAATTCACACAAGAAATTTCAAAAATTCCAAATTACAGAGTTTTAGCTTTAAACAGGGGCGAAAAAGAAAAAGTTTTAAATGTAAAATTAATTATTGATGACGAGTGGCTTGATAAAGAAAAAACTAAATACGAAACAGGAAATGAGATCTGCGATGAAATTATATCCAAAGGTTTGAACTATGGTTTCACAAATATGTTAAACCCCTCAATAGAAAGAGAAATAAGACAAAACTTAACAGAAAAAGCAGAAGAAGGGGCCATAGATCTCTTTGCCAAAAATCTCAGGCAATTATTACTAACCCCTCCTTTAAAAAACAAAAGGGTCTTAGCAATTGATCCTGGTTTCAGAACGGGATGTAAAGTTGTGGTATTGGATGAAATGGGAAATTTTCTCGCTAACGATACGATATTCCCCGTTCCTCCACAAAATGATATAGAAAACTCCGAGAAAATTGTGATGAGTTTAATTCAAAAACATAATATAAATCTAATAGCAATAGGTAACGGGACCGCCTCACGAGAAACTCAGCAATTCGTCGTTGACTTAATAAAGAAAAATAATTTGGATCTTAAATATATATTCGTCGATGAATCTGGAGCTTCTGTTTATTCCGCTTCTAGGCTAGCGAAGGAAGAGTTCCCGGAATATGATGTAACTGTCCGAGGAGCTATAAGTTTAGGAAGAAGAATACAAGATCCTCTTGCGGAATTTGTGAAAATAGACCCCAAATCAATAGGTGTAGGCCAGTATCAGCACGATGTCAACCAAAAAAAGTTGAAAGAGAAGCTCGACGCAACTGTGGAAAGCGTGGTTAACCTCGTTGGTGTTAATTTAAACACAGCCTCATATTCTTTATTAGAATACGTTTCAGGAATAACCAGTAGCCTAGCAAAGAAAATTGTCCAATACCGTCAAAAGAATGGCCCATTCCAAAAAAGAGCCGATCTCTTCAAGGTAAAAGGCTTTGGAGAAAAAGCTTTTGAACAAAGTGCAGGATTTTTGAGAATAATAGATGGGGAAAACCCGCTAGAAATGACGGGCATACACCCAGAAAGTTATGAACCAGCCGAGAAATTAATAAATATACTTGGCTACACCTTGGATGATCTAAAAATCAAAGAAAAATTGGACCCATTAAAATTAAAAGTTTCTCAACTTTTAAACGAAAAAGAAAATCTTAAATCAATATCGAAAGAATTGGAAATTGGGGAATATACATTGATCGATATACTGAAGGAACTTCAAAAGCCCGGCAGAGATCCAAGGGATGAAATGCCTGAACCTCAACTTATGGATGATATCCTAAAATTTGAAGATCTAAAAGAAAGTATGAGATTATCAGGTAAAATAACTAACATTACTGATTTTGGTGCTTTTGTAGATTTGGGAATAAAAGAAAACGGCTTGATTCATAAGTCAAACCTTTCTGAAAAATTTGTAGCTCATCCTACGGATATTGTGCAAATAAACGATATTGTGGAAGTAGAAATAATAAGCATTGATAAATCAAGAAGAAGAATAGGTCTAAGATTAGTTAGTATTCAAAGATAAAAACTTTATCTTCATTTTGGGCGTCCTTTTTTATGGACGCCTTTTTCTTATTTATTTTTTAATAATATCTAACTACAAAGCTTAAAATATATACCTTTAATTTTAACCCAAATCCCAAATAATTTGATAAAATATTAATAAGGATAGCGAATTAATTTTCACACTAAAGGTGATAACGAATGAAAATCAAAGATACAGGAAAAGTTGACGTTTTAAAAACATCCATATGGAAAGCTTTATTTACCTTAGCCTGGCCAATCATTTTGACAAATATGATGCATGCGATATATAATATAACTGATGCATATTTTTTGGGAAAGTTAGGCCCTTTGGAATTATCTGTTCCTACCGTAGTTTGGCCTCTGATATTTGTTTTTTTTTCTTTTGCCACAGGATTTTCCTACGCTGGAACCTCTTTGATAGCCCAATATACAGGATACGGCGATCAAAGAAGAGCTGAAAAATCGGCAGCGCAAACTATTTTGGTAATGACGTTTGTGGCTTTAGCCATTATGGCAATAGTGTTGATCTTTAGCAAGCAATTATTATCTCTTTTACGATTGGATAAAAACATATTCGAACTTAGTAATACGTATCTAAAAATAATGGCATTTAGTTTACCTTTCATTTTTTTAATGCAAACGGTAGCGGGTATATTTAGGGGATGGGGAAATTCATTTATAGCCCTGAAATACAACGGTATATCAATCTTGTTGAATGTGACTCTTGACCCTCTTTTCATTTTTCAATTCAATTTAGGCGTATTTGGTGCAGCACTAGCAACTATGTTATCTCAAGTTATTATGTCTGTTGTATTTCTATTTGTATTGCTCAAAGGTAGAAAGGGGTTTAAATTACATTCCAATGATTTTGTCCCTGATCCAAAACTTATAAAAAAAGTGTTATCGGTTGGCTTACCTTCTTCTATTGGTGAAACTTTTACAGCTATAGGATTTGCTATAATTATGGGAGTTATCGCACAATTTGGGCCTATCGTTATTAGCGGATATGGAATTGGAAATAGAATGAACAATTTAATAATTATGTTCGCTATGGGAATATCTTTGGCAACGGTTACTATGACAGGTCAATATGTAGGTGCAAACCAACCTGAAAGAGCTGAGGAAACAGTTAGAAAAGCTTCTTTGGCAACTTTACTGATCGTTGGTAGTGCTTCAATGGTTATGTTTTTATTTGGTCACAATATAACGAAATTTTTCATAAACGATCCTGAAGTAATTAAAGTTGGAGAGGAATTTTTTAGATATGTTTCTTTCTCACTTCCTTTCTTCTCCTTAGTTTCTGTCTTTCTTGGTACTTTAAGAGGTACAGGACATACGATACAATCGACCATTATAGATATGGTAAGATTGTGGGGAATAAGGGTACCTTTGGTTTTTTTCTTAGCTGAGACTCACGGGTACATAGGTGTTTTCATCGCTATGATAATAAGTAATTTCTCTGCTCTTGTATTAGCCTTAGGTTTTCTAGTTTTTGGGAACTGGAAAAAACCTGTAATTGAAGAAGCTTCTCAAAGAAATGCTTAGTATAGTCAACAAAGGAGGACTCTTTCATGAAAAACTTTGAAGAATTGTTGAACAGAGTAAAGTCCAAACCAACAAAGAACGTCGTTCTTGTCTGTGCTGAAGATATTGAAGCTTTGAAGGCTTTATCAAAGGCGAGTGAAGAAGGGTTCGCAAACCCTGTCCTGGTTGGAAATAAAGAAGAAATTAAAAAAAATTTGGAAATTGTTGGAAAGGAATTTGACATTATAGACGCAGAAACTCCACATGAAGCAGCAGAAAAAGGAGTTCGCCTCGTTTCAAGTGGAGCTGCTGATCTGCTTATGAAGGGTAAGATAAAAACCTCTGAGTTGTTAAAAGCTGTTTTAAACAACGAATGGGGATTAAAAACAGGAAATTTGCTTTCTCATGTTGCTGTAGTAGAAACACCTTATTTGGATAGATTACTTTTGATAAGCGATGGTGGAATGATAATCCACCCAGATTTAATGCAAAAGGTTCAAATTATATACAACGCCCTTGAAGTAGCCAAGAACCTTGAAATAAAAACTCCCAAGGTAGCTTTATTAGCGGCGATTGAAGTAGTTAATCCCGATATGCCCGAGACAGTAGATGCCGCTATATTGGCCCAAATGAACAAGAGAGGCCAAATAAAAGGTTGTGTTGTCGATGGTCCTCTTGCCCTTGATAACGCTATAAACGAACAAGCTGCCAAGATTAAAAATATAAACAGTGAGGTTGCAGGTAAAGCAGATATTTTAATTGTTCCAGATATCCATTCGGGGAACTTGTTAGGAAAATCTGCTGTATATTTTTCAGGAGGAAACGTGGCAGGGATTGTAGTGGGAGCAAAGGCTCCCATAGTATTAGTATCAAGAGCCGACAACGATCAATCGAAATTGGCAGCTCTGGCACTTGGAGTTTTAAACTCCTGAGACTCATATAACATAAAAAAACACTGAGAAAAAGTGGCATATGCTTCCTGCAAGTACTATCAAATGCCATAAAGCATGGTGGTATGGGATTTTTCTCCACAGGTAAAATATGGTCCCAACTGTGTAAAGAATGCCTCCTATGACCAACCAAAAGACTCCCCAGAAATCCAAGTTTGTAACTAAAGGTTCCATAGCAAATACAACTAACCATCCCATGGCTATGTATAAAATTGTTGAAAGAATCCTAAATCTTTTAACGAAAAATATTTTAAAAATAATGCCTATAGCTGCCAAAACCCATACCACAGAAAATATAATCCAACCTAGCCTTCCGCTCAACGTAATTAGTGCAAAAGGTGTGTAAGTACCTGCTATTAAAATATAAATTGCCGAATGATCGAAGATCTCAAAAAGATCTTTTATTTTTTTACGTTGAAAGCTGTGATATAGTGTTGAAGATAAATAAAGAATGATCAACGATGAACCATATATAACCGAACTAAATATACTCCAAGGTTGTCTATGAATCGCTGAAAAAACTACCAATAACACTAAAGCAGCTATACTCAACAGTGCCCCTATACCGTGTATAACGGCATTAGATATTTCTTCACCAGTGGTAAATTTTTCGATATTGTCCAAATCTTTCACCCTAATGCTCCTTTCGCATCTTTTATTTCAAGAAATTCTTCTCTCAAAATGTCCATAAATATTATATCGAATCTATTGTTTTTAAAAAACTTTGCTTGCCTTCGCCTACCTATTTCTTTAAATCCAGCTTTTTGGTAAGATCTTATTGCCCTTTTGTTATATTCAAAAACTTCCAACATGATATTATTTAAATTTAAAACGTTGAATCCATAATTCAAAAGCAACTTAATGGCTTGGGTACCATATCCTTTAGACAGATATTCTCTATTCCCAATAAAAATTCCAAGGACAGCCGATTGATTAATTCTATTAATGTCATGCAACCCACAATTACCTATCAGCTCTTCCGTTTCTAAATCCACTATGGCAAAAAAAACATCGTTGCCCTTAGCCATTTTTTCTAAAATGTCTCTTTCTTTAAGCAAAGAAATAATATTATCCTCTACCATCATGTTTTCTGATATTTCTGGGTCATTTAACCATTCCGTGTATTTTTCAAAATCGTCAGGATTAACTGGTGACAAAAAGCATTTTTCTCCTACTACTTTTTTAAAATATTTACCCATACTGTTTATCCCCTTCTTCTCCCTGCACTCCATTCACAAATCTTTTTATCTCAAAAGGAGCCCTTCCCAGTATTTCGTATTGCCCAGTTCGCTTATCAAACCATATTTCTCCCCAGAACATAACTTCTTCCCCAACTAAATCATAGATATCGTAACCATCAAAAAAAGCATCAAACTCCTGTTTTCTTATTCCATAGTAAAAATCTTCGCCTTCAGAGATAATTTTGTAATAATTTTCGCCTTCTTTTATAACATCCTTTACTTTGACCTTCACCCACCTCATTCTACCTAAATCCTTTTGAGTTAAGGCATCAGATTCCACCACTATGCTTTCATCATCGTAATTTTCAAAGATCCCTTTTCTATCTTCATACGCTTGGATATAAGCTTTAACAAATATTTCTTGCTTTTTTGAAGTGTCTTCGTAAAACAAAGGTCTTGCTAATCCATTTTTTAATATTTCTTCGTTTAATAATACTAAGTTACCTTCTTCATCCTCATAATAAACATAAGCCAAAACTCTTCCATAATTATCAAACTTATCATCATCAAACTCTAAATATACGTTTCTTTTTGCAATATTTATTAGTCTATCCCTAACAAATTGGTACGACTTATAGCCATACTCACCAATGGGCTTACTACCGGCTTTGGTCTCTGGAGCGTCTATCCCTATCAACCTGATACTTTCATCGTATTGGTAAGTGTTAATTGTGTCTCCATCCAATATAGAAGAAACTTTTGATTTTTCTAGGTTTTCTATATCTGGTATTGTTATTAATTCTTGTGAATTAGCATAAACTGAGCTTAATAGCAACAAAAGTAACAGAAAAAAAGAAGATATTTTTCTCATATGATTTTTCTCCCCCTGTAATTCAGAGCTTCAGAAACATGACTTATTTCCACATTCTTTGAATCAAAAGTGTCCGCTATTGTTCGAGAAATTCGTACTACCCTGTTTACAGACCTTGCGGTTAATTTCAAATTAATTGCAGCTTGTTTTAGAAAGTCTTCAGCTTTTTCAGAAAGAGCAGCAAATTTCTTCAATTCTTTATTACTAAGTTTTCCATTCAATTTGTTTTGCCTTTTTATCTGTATTTGGAAAGTCTTTGAAACTCTTTCTTTTATCTTTTCGGAGCTCTCTCCATCTTCTTTGGACATAAGTTCATCTATTCTTACCCTCGGTGTATCTATTCTTATATCTATTCTATCCAATATGGGCCCTGAGATTTTTCTGTTGTAATTTAAGATTTGGTTCAAACTACATGTACATTCTATCTCTTTGTCTCCGTAATATCCACATGGACATGGGTTTTGGGAGGCTATAAGCATGAATCTGGCAGGAAAATTAGCAACAGATTTTGCCCTTGTTACTGTCACTTCTCCATCTTCTAGAGGCTGCCTTAGGGACTCAATTACATCTGTACGGTATTCAGGGAATTCATCCATGAATAAAACTCCATTATGAGCCAAGCTTATTTCACCCGGTTTTGGAACGGCTCCTCCTCCTATTATTGAAGCACTTGAGGCCGTATGGTGAGGAGATCTAAAGGGTCTTTTGTCGATTATCGTGTTCATATATCCAGCAACTGAATAAATCATTGTAGATTCGATAATTTCTTCCTTAGTCATATCTGGTAATATTGTTGGAACCCTTTTTGCGATCATTGTCTTTCCTGAACCGGGAGATCCTCTCATTAAAACGTTGTGAAACCCACTGGCTGCTATCTCTATTCCCCTTTTGGCAAAGATCTGACCTTTGATTTCATGAAAATCTAAATTATAGGATTGTTGTACAATATCCTCATACTTAGGGGAGTATTCATCCAAGATACCCAGAGATATATTTTCGATATCCTTCAATCTATCTATAACAACAACCTCATTCTTTGCTACAAACTTGCTCTCCCCCTGATTTCCACGTGGAATTATGAATTTTGCTTGTTGATTTCTTTCTTTTATGTACATCAAGAAAAGAGATATCCCAGAAACTGGTCTAACTTCTCCATTCAAACCAAGTTCACCAAATATATAGTAATCTTCACTTAATTCTTTTATCTGGCCTGAAGCCTCCAACAAGGATACGGCAATTGGTAAATCAAAATGTGAACCATCTTTTCTCATAGAGGTGGGTGAAAGATTCGCAACTATAGATCCGTTGGGGATGGTAAACCCAGTATTTCTAATGGCACTAGTAACTCGCTTCTCACTTTCTAAAACTGATGTGGAGGGCATCCCTACTATTTTAAATGTTTGTTGGGTAGAACGAGAGTTTACGTCGATTTCTACTAAGATATTTTCTACTTTAAAACCGTCTATGCAACCAGTTTTTATCTTAGAATATTTCATCTTCCCCCCCTTTGGGTACGCTTCTTAATTTCAATTTCCATTATCTAATTTTTCCTTACCCAATTTTTGGGTGATAAAAATGATGACAGCAAAAGTTAAAAAAGGAATGGCGTAGGAGATATTAAAATTAATATCACCAATTACCCCCATAGAAGTTGCTATTATCATAGCCCCAATCCCAGTAGAACCAAAAGCCAACCCATTGTACATCCCTAAGATTCTCTTTGGGAGATTTTGATTGGTGTATTTTTGAATACTTGGAAAAATAGCAGCTAGACTAAAACCAATGAAAAGAAAGAAAATAAAGTGTCGAAATATTAGTAACAATGCAAGACTCATTATAAGAGAAATAGAGAAGTACAAAATGGTACCTAATTCCGTTAATTTTCTGTTTAAAAACTCGGTAATAACCCTACCGAATGTAAAAACTACCCAAAACAAACTTATAATTACAGATGAAAATTCTTTAGAATAGTTAAAAACATTATGGAAAAGGTTTCCGCTCCATGTTATTATGCCAATTTCACTTCCGGAATAGAATAAAAATATCAACAATGATAAATAAACAAATCTTTTTCTTATTATACCTGTGGCTTCCTTAAATTTAATCGCCTCATACTTTATGTTTTGAATCGGTTTATAAATTAAAACAAAAACCCAAAGTAAAGAAATTAAAATTAAGTGAATAAAATACACAAATCTAAAATCTAAGTTCATAACTAAAAATAAGCTGACCAAAAGGGGGGCTATTATACCTCCAATTCCAAAACTTGCATTTAAAAATCCAAAATTTTGGATTTCTCTGTCTAGGTGAGAAAAAGCAGAGGTTAAAGTCATAAAAGTAGCTCCTGTGGCTACCCCCAATAAGAAAACTGATAATACAACCATAGGAAAATTAAATGCAGTTGCAAATAAAAACAAACCCAAAATTTGAACAATAAAACCACCTGTCAAAAAATTTTTATAACCTATCTGGGCGATAAAAAAACTACCTATAAAATTAGATAGCATAGTACCAAAGGTACTTATAAACGGTAACGAAGAAGAAATAGTTATGGAAACAGAAAATCTTTCTTGAATGGAAGTCATGAGAGGAGCAAGAGTGTTCATAACCATAGAAAATACAATCATTGAGAGGTATATAAAATTTCTAGTATTTTTTTGGGTCAACAACGTCACCTCTATTTTAAACTTTTGGTGTACAAGTGTGCCTTTCTAGTTATCTCAGGAATTTTATACTTCGTAGCAAAATGATAAGTAAAATCCAAAGCGTTATCGAAATCTACCAAGTTACCCGGAGATACAAATACGGGTTTCACATTATCTCTTGTTCTCAACACTATTCCTATTTTCTCATCTTTATGGTACAAAAATGTGAATTCACCTTTTTTCTTTCCAGGTTCTTCGTATTTGCCAATTAACTTAGATTTAGCGATTCCTATAGTAGGTTTTTCAATAAAAAAAGATGCATGAGTAGCTATGCCCATCCTTCTAGGATGGGCATAGCCTTGGCCATCAAAAAAAACTATATCAGGTTCAATTTCAAGTTCTTCCCAAGCCTTCAAAAAGATAGGAAGCTCTCTAAAAGCAAGAAGTCCAGGAATATATGGTAAGGTAACCTTATCCACGGCATATGTTACATCGATCACCGATAATTTTTTAAAATCCATAGTTACTATAACAGCTAATCCTTCGTCTTCTTGAAAGGAAAGATCAACACCGCTTACTAAGTTTGGTACATCAGAGAAATGACTTAATTTAACCTCTTTAGCTAACTGTTTCTGAATTTTGATCATTTCTTTGGGAGACATATCGAAGCTATGAACGAATTTATATTTCATCAACCTCACCTAATATGGTACAATAAACTTCTATACCTTCGTCTTTTCCACCTATTCCCAGACCATTGCCACTCTTGCCTTTTAAGTTTATTCGGCTCACTTCTAAATTTAAGATACTGGAGGTATTATTTTTTATTTGATCAGATATACAACTGATCTTCACACTATTAGATATGATTACCGCATCTATATTATTTATCTTAACAATATATCTTTTATTAATCAAATCTATAGTCTTTTCTAATAGGATTGAGCTACTGATATTTTCAAATTCTTTACTTTCAGGAAAGTATTCCCCTATCGACCCCAAACCGCACATCCCTAACAAACTATCAATTATTGCATGAAAAAACACGTCTCCATCCGAATGACCCAACAATCCATAACCTTTTGGATGATATATTACAACTCCACCCAATATCAATCTTCTATTTTCAATAAATGGGTGAACATCGTAACCAAAGCCAATTTTTAACATGTTTCAACTTTTCCTTTTTGGCATTATTATAAACATGTAACTGTTGTCTTCTACAGGTTTTAAAATGGTAGGTTTTTCCTCATCCGATATATCAAACTCAAATTCTACAGTCTCTATTCTTTCTAACACTTCCCTGAAATATCTAGGTGAATAAGCGATCTCAAGATTTCTTCCCTCTTGCTCAACATCAATTGATTCTTTTGCCTCACCAACATCCGGTGAACTCGCATAAAATATTATTTTCCCATCTTCAATATTTAATAAAGTATATTCCTCACTTCCCGCTGTGATAGACATCCTTTTCATAATAGCCAAAAATTCTGAGGTTTTAGCTCTGATCTTTGTTATAAAACTCTGGGGAATTATACCCAAATAATTAGGGAACTCGGCATCTATAACGTTAAAAATAAGCCGGTTATTATCTTCTTCAAAATCAAAGAGAACTTGAGAGCCACTTTGAACTACTTTTATCTTCTCTGTCTTTGCAGATGAAAGTATCGTTTTTAATTCATCCATACTTTTTAAGGATAAAAGAAATGGTGAAAGAACATTATCATCTTCCAGTTTACTTTCAGATAGGGCTAATCTATATGAATCCGTGGCGACTAAATTCAAAAACCCACCTTGCCTAAAGTCCCAGTAAACGGCATTTAAATTACGTGAAAGGGAAGAAGAATCTTTTAGTGCGCAAAAAATAACCTTATCGATCATGTTAGTGATGATTTTTCTATCCAATGTAATAGAATTTCCTTTAACGTCGAAAGCCAAGGAGGGAAATTCCTCAGGATCCATGGTAGGTAATCGAAATACAGAATTTCCACCTGAAATCTTCAAAACCCCATCCAAAGTGATCGTAATTGTATCAGAAGTGAGATTTGATAATATTTCCAAAAAAATCGTCTGTTCTACCACAGTGGAAAAATTTTCATCGCTATCTTTAATCTTCATCCATTTGTGAAAACCAGTCTGCAAATCTGTGGCATAAATATGTAACTCATCTTCTTCTACAGCCAACTTTATTCCTTTCAAAATAGGGTTAGCCGTTTTTCTTGAAACAGCATTACTGGTTAATTGGACAGCATTTTTTAAAACCCTCGTATCTATTTCAAAAGACATCAAATTTTCCTCCCTTTGGAAGAATTAGGGTTTCACTATTTTAATTTTACACTAAAAAAAGATTTAAAGCAAGAATAAATTAATTAAAAATTATTCTCTTTCCTCTCTTTCTTTTAGTTTCTTAGCCAAAAAAGTGGCAACGTGATTCCCTTTGGTACCTCTTCCAAAGCCTGCGTCCATGTAATTATTTGTCGCTAAATCATTGGTTATCTGAGTTCCTCCAACGATGAGCAATAATTTATCTCTAACTCCCTTTTCTACAGCAATTTCATGTAATTTTTTCATATTTTCCACATGGACTTCATTATGAGTAATAATCATTGAAGCTAAAACCGCATGGGCTCCAACTTCTATGGCACTATCTATGATTTTTTCTGGTGGTACAGAAGTGCCAAGATAAACGTAGTTTATTCCATATTTTTCTATACCTCCATGTTTTATATCTAGTATTTCCCTGATACCTATGTTGTGTTCATCGTTACCTATAGTTCCGGCCACTACTTTGACCTTGTGCTTACCAAAAAATTCAAAAAGCTCTTCATCACTCATCACATCGTTCTTTTGGGGAAGTTCTAATTCATCTTTTTTAACAAAAAAGGGTACCTTTGCCTTCAATTCGAGATAAGTCCCTTCTGATGGATGTAACACGGCAGAATGAATAACATGAATATCTTCTAATCCCATTTTTTTACATATTTCAACCGCCGCAGCTTTTGCGTACTCTTCAGATTCAGGGATTGTCATATCAAGTTGTATCCAACCATCGTAACCCCATTCAACTTCTGGCTTTATAAGATTGTTTTTTTTGTATTCTTTTATTTCTTGCAATCTTTTTTCGACGTTATCACTCTCATCTAACTCGTCAATAAATTGAATCTTCTCTCTGTTATGTAAGGTACAACCACCGATTAAATCGCAAGGTCTTTCTAATTCTTCAGGCAAAGCATTGTATCCAAAATGTTCACAAACGGGTGCCATATAATCTTTATCCCTTGGTACAACGGAGCCTGCAGCTATTTCTCCGTTCTTTTTTCTGGCTATTCCGTCTCCTGCTCTTTCAGGATAGTATCCGTTATCTACGAACATACCATTTTCTAAGGCTTCAAAATATCCACCCATTTCTATTATCTCTTCAAGCATTAATATTGCTCGCATCTTCAATTCTCTTACTTCTTTTCTTATTTTTTCTTCATCGATTTTGAGGTATTGTTTAATGTTATCCGCTGATATCAATGTATGTTTAGCTGTTTCAACACCCCTTATAGAGTTAACGTGCCAAGGCACATTTCTTCCTTCATCGGGAGTAATAGTAGATTGAATGTCCGCGGAGGTTAATCGAGAAATGAGGGTATTTAAAACATGAATCCTTGTGGCATCGAATAAATCAGATTCAATGTACCTTGTGTTCATTTGAGCTCTGAACTTGTAGCCTTTAAATAGTTCTCTCAATGTTACTGCATAGACCAAGTTGATTCTGAACTCAGGAGAAGGGGAAACTACAGGAGGAACGGTTGATAGAGCGATATTTTCTTTTTTCATGCCTACTTTTAAGGAAAATAGAGAGTTTATACCATGTTGGACCAAAAGTTCCGGCATCACGTTTCTAGCTTTTTTAGCAGAAGCGTTCGCGTTATGGGCACCATCTATTTGTAGTATATTCGCCCAAGCCATCACTTTCTTAGCAATGGCAGCATCCACAAAAGATCTAATTGGATTGATACCTCTGTACAAAATATTGTACTGTGGATCTTGGTGAGCTCCATTAACCCCCTCTTCGGCGAACAACACGGCTATTTCAGGGCCTGCTACACCTGAAACATAACTATGAAAGTTTATAGGCCTACCTACTTCGTCTTCAATTAAATCAAGTGCTTTTCTAGTTGCCCTCAACTGTTTTCTCGTTATTGGTATCCCACCAATACCTTCAGGGGTTCCTTCTATAAGACCGTCTATATGGCTTTGCCCAAGTGTTCTTATGACCATTATATGATCTGCTCCGTGCCAAGCAGCCATGCGCATTCTTCTAACATCTTCCTCAAACCTTCCTGAAGCGATTTCTGATGTTATCACCGTGTCTGGTTGTGGATCTAAGTTATCAAAGTAATGAGCCGCAGGAAGAGGAATTGAGTTTTTCAAATCCTCACTTATCTCATAATAATTAAAATCACTTTTTTTGGTTCCTTCGGGTAATTTCTTCCTCCAAGCCCATCCTTTTCTTCTTGGTGTGTAATGTTCCAAATCGTTTAAAATATCTTCTATGTTGATCTTTTCATTTGGTCGAAGTTTCATTTGAATCACCACCTCTAAAGATATTCTCAACATCATCCCAAAAACGACCGTTTAATAATGCCTCGCCTGCTTCCATTATTCCAATATTTTTTTGTTTTGCAATTTTGTATACTACATTCCCCGCTCCCTTTGATAATAAATTTTCTTGTACAATCTTATCAACCAACGCCTTTGCCTGAAGGGAATTAAACCCCATTCTCAACAAGACAGACCTTTCTATAGAAGGAGAGGTATGCGTTTCTGCCATATTTACTAATGGATCTACTACCTTTTCAACTAATTCCCAAAAATAATTGTCTAATTCCTCATCGGTCATATTTTGAAGTTTCTTTGACCTTTCTTGAAAATCATCGACTCTTTCTTTCATAAAGACTCCTCCCTTAACTTTTTAATCAAGTTTTTTACCGAATCCTCATCTTCTCTTATTTCCTCTGATATAAATTCTATTTCTTTTTGAGTAAAATCCGATTTTCCTAGCCTTTTTATAAGTTGATTTATATACGATTCTTTCAGTTGAGACATTGGAATTTCAATGTAACCTATTTGTGAAGGATCTTCAGGTATCACAATCCTTTCCCCTGGTTTATCATCTTTTATTGGATCGCCCGATATTACTTGAATCCCATTTTCTTTGGCAAATGTGAGTTGAGCACTTGGCAACTTCCCCGCTCCCGTGTATTCTGTTTCGTTTACAACTATTATTTCATCTTCTTTCATTTCCCTTGCCAAAGCAAAAGCCGCAACCAGCGAGGTATTACCAGCAGGCCCCCTTTGTAGCCCTTCGAGTTTTGCGAGTAATTCAGTCATATAGAAGACTTCACCTTGAGTTACAAGAACGTATCTGTCCATATATCTCAAGACCCTTGCCGCATTCCTTGGAACATCGGATCTGTCAGGAAAGACCGCAAACGGGATTCCAAATCCAGTGTGTCCTGTAGTGAAAGACTTTCTATTGAAATCTTTATCGGAAGCCATATGTAAACCTCTTAAATCAACACTTGCACCAATAACCTTGGTTGAATATGCACCAGCTTTTTTTAATCCTCTTGCAGTTCCGGTGGTTAAACCTCCTCCGGCATGTGTGCTTACAACAACATTGGGAAATTTCCCTGTCAATTCTTTGGTTTGATTCGCTATCTCCAAACCTAACGTTTCTATTCCAGCAATGCCGAAAGGCGAGTAAAGCGATGCATTAAAAAATCCTGTTTCTTCAAGAAGAAGAAGGGTATAATAAAACAATTCTGGTCCTACACTTACTTGGATAACTTCACTTCCATACCCAGCACACGCCCTTTCTTTTTCCAAGATTTCAGGCTGACCAACGCCTCGAGAATCGAAACATTCTTGAATTATAATAGATTTTAAACCTCTTTTAGCTGCTTGAGAAGCTACAGCAGCACCATAATTACCACTTGTCGCCGCAATAACGCCTTCATACCCTAATTTTTTTGCCATATATACACTTATAGAAGCCCTTCTATCTTTGAAAGAACCAGATGGGTTAGTCTGTTCATCCTTAACAAAGATCCTAGCTCCTTTTCCTTTATCAGAAAATTTTTTAATCAATTTGTTAATATTTTTTAGTTCAACAAGGGGAGTGTCCCCAACACCTGTTTCTTTTTGAATCCTTTTAATTTCTTCAATTGAAAATCCCAACTCATTCATCATCTTTTCGTAATCGAATGCAATTCCTTCTATTTCATACTTAGTGTAATCAAGTCCTACAGATTTTTTGATGATTTCTATCTGCCTTTCCATCACCGCTTTGTAAGATTTATCCATTTTTTCCCTCCTTTCAAGATATTTGATACCCACCGAACGGAGTAAAGGAACTGGCTCCAGCATTCTAAAATTTCGAATTTAGGCTAGTTAACTCTGAGGCTTTTCGCCTCTGTCTCTAGACAGAAACAGTTTATCCTTGTTAATTTTTAATAATTCGGGAATAGGTTCTCCAAAGTTATGCTCATATTTGGGATTAACTTTTTCCAATTTTCCTTTAACTAATCTCCCAATAGGGGTTTTAATGGTTACGATATCGCCTATTTCAGCCTTTTCATCTTCTAAAAATCCTTTTATTCGAACTTCAAAAGGTACTTTTTTGGTATCTTCCGGCAAATGTGAAACTCTTTCTTCATGATTTAAAGCAATGTAATGAATTTGAACCCAGTCACCTTTTTTTATCTCCATAAATTCGACCTCCTTCAACGAACCTCTGAAAGTAAAGCCCTTGGTATTGGCAAATCTACCATAGTTAACAAACCAGGTCGAGCTTCAACTACGGATGGAATCATATTTGTAGCTATGGCAATGGTACCTTTGCCCCCTGGTATTTCAGGATTTATAGCCATTGAGATATCAGGATCCCCATGAATTACTACATAATCTCCTGTCTGAACCTTTTCTAATTCAGGAAGTATTTGCTGAGGATGTTCAAGTTCTATCAAAAGCTCATTTTTATAATAAGCCTTTGCGGTATGATTACACCCTGCTACCATTCCTGGTTGAACCTTAACATACTTTGTTTCCCTCAAGACATTTGAAATTATAGGTTCTCTTTTTTGCTCGATGCGATCAATTTCCCATCCTAAAGCCTTGGCTATCATATGTATTGACTGTTCAAATCCTATATGACCAACTATCTTTCCGCTTTTTATTCCTTGTTCAAATTCTTCAGGTGTTGTTCCAACACCTTGTGTTTCCATTACCGTTGGTCCAAAAGGCGAAAGATCATTAATTCTGGCAGCCTTAATTCTCTGCACATTCAAACATATTCCTGTCAACGTTATAATTAGTGTATCCAGGACAAACCCTGGATTTACTCCAGTCCCTAAAACGGATACATTATGATTCTTGGCAACCTTGTCAATTTCATTTGCAGCTTGTGGATCCTTTGAAAAAGGAAAAGCCATTTCTTCAGCAATGGTAATTACGTTTTTGTTTTCTTTCAATATAGAAATGATTTGATCCTTCACCACCGATATAAAAGAGTTGGTAGCGATTACAACAAGATCTGGGTCCGTTTGTTTTACCATTGTTATAGCATCAGAGTAAACCTTTATTCCAATTTTTCCTAACCCCAACAACTCTCCAACATCTTTCTGGATATATTCCTTCCTGAGATCGTGGACACCAACCAATTTTAGATTTTTCTTACTTAATATATTTTTTGCTATACCACTACCCATTGCTCCAAAACCCCAAATGCCTACTTTGTACAATTTATAAACCTCCTTAGAATGAATTTTCAGATATGTATGAAATTTTTTTCATCATTAATTATATCTTACAACATTAAGGTTTCTTTATCAAACTAGATAATTTCCAATTAAAACGAAAAAAAGGCGTTTAAACGCTTTTAAAAGCGATTAAACGCCTTATACTCCTTTTTACTCTTCATTTATCTTTATCTACTATCTACCGCCCACGCTTAAATCCCTTATCAACATAGTAGAACCAGCCACCGGACCCAGATACTTGAAATCAGAACCTATATACTCTAAATTATTCAACAACTCTTCCAACGTTCCAGCTAAGGTCATCCCTCTAAAACTTCTTACAAACTCTCCGTTTTCAATTAATCTTCCACTTATTTGAACAGAGAATCTTCCGGAAACAGGATCGGTGGTATGCATACCCATTATGTTGGTAACATATAGAGCCTTTGGAACATTCAAAATATCTTTTCTTGTCTTGTTTGCGATAAAATGAAGGTTTATCGTTCCAATGGAAGGATTGGGAGATTCTACCGATGCGAAGCTGTTACCGGTTGGTTTTGAACCCAACTTTTTTGCAGAATATATGTTATGTAAGAATCCTTTTAGGACCCCATTTTCTATAACGTTGAACCTTGAGGTGTTAGTTCCTTCGTTGTCAAAGGACGCTATGATTGGTGCAGAACCATTCATAGGATCATGTAACAAGGTAACTGATAAATTGGCTACTTTTTCACCTAATTTGTCTTTCAAAAAAGATTTGCCTTTGTAAACATTTTCCCCCGATAAAGGAGTTATCAATGTCTCTAAGAACATACTGGAAGCAAAAGGACTCATGACAATATCATATCTACCTGAACTTAAAACCTCTGATTTTAAACCTGACACCGCCATTTCTACAGAATCTTTTACAATGCGATCTATGTCTATAAGCCTGTAGCTTTGAGATATTTGATAGTCAAAACCAAATGACGAATCTTCTCCTTCAATTGCGGCTAAACTAATAGAACTCGCAGCATTAGTAAACAAAGCGTTTTTGTATAGACCATTTGTATTTCCAAAATGTATTCTGGTTAAAGCAACTTCGTACTCAGCACCACGAACAAATTTTATCCTTTCATCTTCACTTTTTGCTTTTTTTTCTAGTTCTTGAGCTAAATTCATAACCTCATGTAAATCCATATCTTTTGTGTCCGTATCGAAAGACCAATCTATGTAAGTGAACTCTTCATCTTTTGAGATATCGTTAGCATCATCTTTTTCTGTATATTTAATCATTTCAATTGCTTTTTCAACCGCTTGCATTATTCCTTCTTCTGTAAAAATATTAGACGACGCAGTAGCTGTTCTTCCATCAGGAGAAATAACTTTTATACCTACTGCCCCTTTTTCTCCCTCGGTTAACTGTTCTAACTTTCCATTACTAAAAGAAGCGTTCTTACTTTCAGTGGAAAACACATTTATCTGTCCTTTAAAACCTTTATTTTTTATTTCTTTCATGGATTTTTCTATAACAGATTTTACATTAGTCATTATTCGTTACCCCCTTTTACTATTCCTCCAACTATTAACTTCGGTATTCTTATAGTAGGTTGGGCATCAGAAACCGGGGCCCCTTGACCATCTTTACCACAGGTTCCAACACCATATCCTAAATCATTACCAACCATATCTATGCTTTCTAAGACTTTTAATCCGTTGCCAACTAAGCTGGCACCACGGATCGATTGTTTTATTTCACCATTTTCTATAATATAACCTTCATCAACACCGAATTGAAAATCACCACTTATAACATCAACCTGTCCTCCACCCATCTTTTTTACAAATATACCGTATTTAACAGATTTAATTATATCTTGTGGATTATCTTGTCCCGGTAAGATCATCGTGTTTCGCATCCTAACGATGGGTAGAACCATATAAGATTCCCTTCTCCCGTTACCCGTTGGTCCAACACCAAATTTTTTGGCTGTTATTTTTGAGTGCATGTACCCTTTTAACACACCTTTTTCAATTAAAACGGTCTTGTAAGTAGGAGTTCCTTCATCATCGTAATTAAGTGTTCCTCTTTTGTTTTTATCTGTTCCATCGTCTACGACGGTAATCTTTTCCGAAGCTATTTTCTTTCCAACTTTTTCTCTGTATACAGAACCAGAAAGTACCAAGTCTGCTTCCATACCATGTCCACATGCTTCGTGTATCATAGTTCCTCCAGCTTCCGAGGATAAAACAACCGTGAATTCTCCCGCAGGAGCATCCACTCCTTCTATTTGTGAAACTACTTGCCTGACGGCATCTTTCGTTACTTTTTCGATCATCTCATCCTTAAAAAATTCAAATCCCATGTTTGCCCCATCAGAAGAATAACCTCTAAACAAATTCCCTTTTTCGTCTTGTGCAAATATTATAGCGGCATAACGTGGATAATTTCTGATATCCTCAACTATTTTCCCTTCTGAATTCACTATTTTTACCTTTCGACTACTATCTGCATAGGAAACGGTGATCTGTTTGATGCGTTTATCAGCATTTTTTAGTAATTCTACACCTTTAAGAACCTTTTCTACTTTTTGTTCTACTGATACATTGTCAAAAGGTACTTCAAATGGAGCAAAATCCCTCTTTTCTGCCTGTTTCAATTCTTCAACCTTTACGATATTATTAGAACCAAACCTTTCACTTGCGTTCTTTCTCAAAGTCTCTGCAAGATTCATAAAATTCTCGTACGTGGGATCGTTAGTATGGGCAAAAATCGTTTCTTCAGCTGATACAACTCTTATACTTGCACCTTTTCTACTTGAAAAATTGATTTTTTCGATTTTACCGTTATCGTAAACAATCGAGGTACCGTAAAAATCTTCATAGAAGATTTCTGAATACTCTCCCCCTGATGAAAGAGAATGGTTTAAAATCTCTAAATATTGATCATTACTTAAATTCACTTCTATCCCTCCTATAAAAAGTTAGCAATCCTTCCTTTCATATTATACCATATTTATTCTTCTTGGAACTTTTATTTGTATCCGTAATTGTACACACTAAAAAAAAAGAAAGGCGCCAAAGATTGGTCGCCTTTTATGCGAAAAAAAATTATTTATATAGTTTTTATATCAAAAGCTTTTGCAACCGTCTCCAAAACGTTTGGTGATAGAAAGGCAGGTAGTGTTGGACCTAATCTTATTCCCTTTACTCCCATATACAACAATGATAATAAAACGGTTACAGCTTTCTGTTCGTACCAAGCTATGTTGTATTCTATGGGTAGTTCGTTTATGTCCTTTAAATCAAATGCTTCTTTCAATTTTAAAGCCGTTAAAACTAAAGAATAAGAATCATTACATTGCCCTGCATCTATAACCCTTGGTATCCCATCAATATCCCCTAAATTAAGCATATTGTACCTGTACTTTGCACAACCTGCGGTTAAAATAACAGTGCTTTTTGGGAGATCTTTGGCGAAATTAGTGTAATATTCACGATCTTTGTTCCTCCCGTCACAACCACCCATGACGTAAAATTTGGTTATTTTACCAGATTTTACTGCCTCGACAATTTTATCGGCAACTTGAGCTGTCTGTTCATGAGCAAATCCAATGGTTATATTTTTTCCATCTCTTTTTTTGATGGGGCCTATTTCGAGTGCCTTTTGTATTACGGGAGTAAAATCTTTTTGACCATTCTTTTTTCTATTTGGTATATGTTGAACATCCGGCCATCCCACAAGTCCGGTTGTAAAAATTCTGTCTTTGTAGGAATTCCTTGGCTTTTGAATACAATTCGTTGTCATTACTACAGCTCCACCAAAATCTTCAAACTCTTGTTGTTGTTTCCACCAAGAACCTCCAAAATTACCAGCTAAATGTTCGTATTTTTTTAATTCGGGATAGGCGTTTGCTGGTAGCATTTCTCCGTGTGTATATACTTTGATTCCTTTACCTTTGGTTTGTTCTAAAATTTCATAAAGATCTAAAAGATCATGACCACTAACGAGAATAGCAGGTGTTTCATATGTTCCTGTGTAAACTTGACTTATTTCAGGATTTCCAAAGGTTGAAGTATTTGCCTCATCTAGTAAAGCCATGGCTTTTACTCCATATTCGCCAACTTTCAGTACTAAATTTATTAATTCATCAACGGTGATATCTTCACGTAGGGTTTCCGCCAAAGCCTTTTCGATGAATGCAAGTATATCATCGTTGGAGTATTTTAAGATATAGGCATGATCGGTGTAGGCAGCCACTCCCTTTAAACCAATTACAAGAAAGTTCTTAAGCGATCTTATATCTTCGTCTGATTCCGATAAAACACCTACTTCAACAGCTTTATTTAAGTATTCGTCTTCATTGTTATCCTTTGGATTCCACAATGCAGCATCAGGTACTTTTTCCTGAAATTTTTGGTTGTATTTTCTTTCATAAACTTCTTTGAATTTGTTTTCTATAATTCTTCTTTTATCTAGTGCTTCATCAATATATTCAACCATCCTTTCTTCATCAAAGTTAACATTCGTTATCGTTACGAATAAGCCTTCTGCCACAAAAAAGTCAACACTTTCATCTTCTACGTTCAATTCCCTTGCTTTATTAGCCCAATAGGAAATCCCTTTTAATATGTAAATCAATAGATCTTGCAAGTTTGAAGTTTCCGGACTTTTTCCACATACACCTTGAGCCACACAACCCTCATTTCTTAAAGTTTCCTGACATTGATAACAAAACATCTCCATTCTTTTTTTCCTCCTATCTGAAATTTTATTTTTTTTACCACTGAAACTTTCCTTTATTTAAAGAATTTTGAATTCCCTTTCATTTTAAGTATAATTAAATCGGAGTGATTTTGTCAGTAACAAATGTTACGTACTTTGTTTTTTTAAAATTTTGAGGTGAGGGAATCGTGGATAACTATATAGATAAGATAGGCAAATTAAGAATCTTTAAGAATTTTTCAGAAGCTGAATTGCTGAAAATCTTTGGTAGTGTTCGCTATTCAATTAAAAAATTTTCAAAAGGATCCCTTATCCATACTTCTGGGGAAAAAGTGGAAAAATTAATGATCTTAATCGATGGAGAAGTTATCACAGAAATGATTGATTTTAATGGGAAAATTTTAGAAGTAGAAAGGATGAAATCTCCAGATGTTTTAGCCTCAGCTTTATTATTTTCAAAAAATAATATCTTACCTGTCGATGTTTTAGCTGTCAAAGATGTTGCTATGCTATATATTGAAAAAGGAGATTTAATAAGATTATTTCAAAGCAACAATGCTCTTTTACTTTCTTTTCTTGAAGATATAGGCGAAAAGTTCCAGTTCGTAACTGCAAAATTACGGGTAAATTCTTTTCATACAATAAGAGAAAAGATCACAATGTATCTTTTAAATCTTTACAATCAGCAAAATAAATCCAGCGAATTATATATACCTCTAACTTTAGAAGAGTTAGCCAATTTATTCGGTGTAACAAGGCCTTCTTTATCGAGGGCATTTTCACAGATGCAAAAAGAGGGTTTGTTCGTTAAGAGCAGGAATAAAATAATCTTAAAGAAATTGAAGAATTGATTATGCTATAATTGTTATGACAAAAATCAGAGTAGGGAGGGAATTTAGAAATGGAGATTTTTTTAGACACCGCAAATATAGAGGAAATTAGAAAAGGTGTAACTTGGGGAATAGTTGATGGCGTGACAACGAATCCAACGTTAGTTTCAAAAGAGAATGCGGTATTTGAAGAAAGAATCAAAGAAATTTGTGAAACCGTAAAAGGCCCGGTAAGTGCCGAAGTGGTATCCACAGATTACGAAGGAATGGTAAAAGAAGCCAGAGAAATAGCAAATTTAAGTGAGTTTGTGGTAGTTAAAATACCTTTGATTCCCGATGGAATAAAAGCGATAAAAACTTTATCCAAGGAAGGTATAAAGACCAACGCGACTTTAGTCTTTAGCCCTTTACAAGCACTTCTTGCAGCCAAAGCTGGAGCTACATACGTGAGCCCTTTCATCGGTAGAATGGATGACATAGGAAACACCGGAATGGATATTGTACAAGAAATTGAAGTTATCTTCAGCAATTACGGATATGAAACAAAAATTATAGTGGCTAGCGTAAGACACCCTCAGCATGTTTTAGAAGCAGGGTTAATTGGAGCAGACGTTGTTACTATGCCCTTTGAAGTACTTGAGAAAATGTTCAAACATCCCATGACGGATATAGGTCTTGAAAGATTTTTGAATGATTGGAAGAAGTATCAAGATTATCTAAAAAACAAAAATATTTAATTTAAAAATAATAGACGTAAGAGGCGGTATAATACCCCAGGAAAGAACCAGTTACAACGTCTGAGAGCCAATGCACATCTTCATAGATGCGAGAAAACGATATACTTGTTGGTATAATATATATCCACCAGCCATACTCTTTCGCATATGGAGTATATACCGACCAGGCTATTGTTGAATGTCCGGAAGGGAAAGAAGTATAAGTTGCCCCTTGAGTAATAGAAGCAAAGGGATTGAATGAAAGTGAACCTTCTTCAGCATAAGGTCTTTCTCTGCCAGCGACAATTTTTGTTAGCAAGGCTATTCCACCGCTAATAGCGGAAGATATAATAGCATCTTCAGATACCTTTTTTAACCTGTAATCGTCTGTAAGATAACCAACTGTGTATCCCACCACAGGTGTTGCAAAAAGAAAGTAATAATCATATGTAGTTAAAAAATTAGAAATTATATCTAAGGAAGAATTCGTATTATGCTTAACAAGGTTTCTGCTTAAATCATCTAAATTGAGAGTAAACTTAGTCGTGGGGGTACTCTGTTTAGTTACGGAATCTTCGGCGGTAATTATGCTTGAAAAAACAAGAATAAGTACTAAGAAAAGTATAAAACGTTTTTTCATGTAAATTCCTCCGCCTTTTGATCAAAAGATAAAAAATAGTACTACTACAATATATCCCATTATAGCACAAAAAACGGGAATGGTTATTTTTTTTATAACACTAAACATATCAACTTCAAAATATCTTGATGTAAGTAAAAGACATAGATGCACTGGTGATAGAAGAACCCCTAATACCGAGAAAAAATATGTAGTTATCGCAACTGGTACCAAAGAAATAAATCCCGCTTCAACGAACGACAACGCTATCGGCATGGTAACCGCAAAACCTGCCTGAGTTATTCCAGTTATCAATCCTATAATAATCGGAGAGATCATTATTATCCACCAGGGACTTACTCCCCACATAGTTAGATTTTCTACAAAATCGTTGGATAAATTTGACACAGTTACAAAATTTTTGTACCAAAAAACAAACAATAACAACAACACAGTTTCCCATCTAATATTTAGTAGATCTTTGTAGTTTTTTTGATAAAACGTATATATTAAAGATATCGCTAAAACAACAAGCCAACCAGGTAAAGAAGCAATTACGCCGATGATTATAATCAGTATGGGAAGAATAGATTCAAAAAGTTCTTTCCATAATTTTTTGTCTTTTTTTATATTTATTTTCCCTTTTTTGAAGTAGAGCCAACCTCCGATAATTGCAAATAAACCTATTGGAAGTTGTATTAACAATAATTTTGTTAAACTTATTCCCGTGAGAGCGCTTTCTAAAATCAATGCTGGATACAGTATCCAAAAAAATTCCATACTGTGCCTGAACCAATAGTTCATCGCCGTAGCTTCAACCCTATTAATGTTACTTTCATCGGCTATATCTTTAACCATCGGTGCTGTGAACATCGCCCCTCCCGGCATGGGTAGTAACCCCAGTAACATAGGTATCAACCCGACAGCTTGTTTCGAATTAAATAATGCTCTTATGTTTTTGGCAAACTTTTGTGAGTTTCCACTTGCTTTCATTGTATCTGATAGAAGATATATTCCAAAAATAACAGCTATCACTTCGTAAAAATCACTTTGAGTGAGAGTCTGTAGAAAACTACTACCAATATAATTTAAATTCAATGAGACTAGAGCGGTTACTATTGTTGCAATAAGAATAGCCCAATGGACTTTTTTTATGACCTTTATAGATATCACCATACTAATCAAACCAGATAATATGGAAACTACAGCCAAAGCTTTCACCTCGTTCTTTGTTAGGAAAACATACTATTTTATTATACCATAAAAAAACGTGCCATATTCAATGGCACGCCTGTTTCATTGAACCCCTTTCAGGGCGTATTTTTATTACTTTCTAAATTTAGTACATATCTGGCGTTGATGGCATTTCTGGACCTTTTTCTTCTTTTGGTTCTTCTGCTACTAAAACTTCTGTTGTTAGAAGCATGGAAGCAATCGATGCAGCATTTTGAAGAGCACTTCTTGTAACTTTAGTTGGATCGATTATTCCAGCCTCGAACATGTTTATGTATTTTTCTTTTAGAACATCAAATCCATATTTTGGATCGTCTTTTTCAACTATTTTTTCAATAATTATAGCAGGTTCTAAACCAGCATTTCTTATTATCTGTTTTACAGGAGCGTCCAAAGATTTTGCTACTAATTGTGCACCTATTTTTTCATCTCCTGACAATGTGTTTGCAAATTCCTCAACGGCTTTCTTTGCTCTGAGTAATGTTACTCCTCCACCAGCTACTATTCCTTCTTCTACAGCTGCTCTTGTAGCAGATAAAGCATCTTCTATTCTATGTTTCTTTTCTTTCAACTCAGTCTCTGTAGCTGCTCCAGCTTTAATTACAGCAACACCACCAGATAATTTTGCCAATCTCTCCTGTAATGTCTCTTTTTCGTAATCGGAAGTTGTGTTTTCAATTTGAGCTTTTATTTGTGCGATTCTCTCTTTTATTGCTGTAGGTTCACCTTTTCCTCCAACAATGATGGTATCTTCTTTTGCTACTCTTACTAAATCGGCTTGTCCAAGATCGTTAATGGAAATATCTTCTAGGGTAAGACCAACCTCTTCTGATATTACCGTACCTCCAGTTAAAATTGCAATGTCTCGCAACATTTCTTTTCTTCTGTCTCCAAAACCAGGAGCTTTAACAGCTACAGAATTCAAGGTTCCTCTTAGCTTATTGAGAACCAAAGTAGAAAGAGCTTCGCCCTCTACATCTTCAGCAATTATTACTAAAGGTTTTCCGGCTTGAGCGACTTTTTCTAAAATTGGAACTATTGATTTTACAGCGGAGATTTTTTTATCTGTAATTAAGATATAAGGTTCTTTCATTTCTGCTTCCATTTTTTCTGTGTTTGTGACGAAATATGGAGAGATGTATCCTCTATCAAATTGCATTCCTTCAGTGAATTCGACATATGTTTCGAGCGTTTTAGAGTCTTCAACGGTTATAACTCCATCCTCTCCCACTTTGTCCATAGCTTCTGCTATAATATTTCCAATCTCTTCGTTGTTAGCAGATATAGAAGCTACATGTGCAATGTCTTCTTTGCTCGATAACTTTCTGCTAGCATTTCTTATCTGTTCTACAGCTTTGTCTGTAGCCTTAGCGATACCGTTTCTCATTAATATTGGATTAGCGCCGGCTGCAACATTTTTCAATCCTTCTTGAATCATAGACTGTGCTAAAACTGTAGCGGTAGTTGTTCCGTCTCCAGCAATATCATTTGTTTTGGAAGCCACCTCTTTGACTAACTCTGCTCCAAGTGCTTCAAATTTATCTTTCAATTCAATTTCTTTAGCAATAGAAACACCATCATTTGTGATAGTTGGAGATCCCCAACTCTTTTCTAAAACCACGTTTCTTCCTTTAGGTCCTAAAGTTATTTTAACAGCATCTGCAACTGTATTAACGCCTCTTTCTAAAGCTCTTCTTGCATCTTCATTAAATTTTAACATTTTTGCCATCTTATCTCAACACCTCCCGTTTTTTAGTCTTCTACTTTTGCGAGTACGTCTTCCACATCGATAATGATGTAATCCTCATCATCTATTTTTATCTCTGTACCTGCGTACTTAGAAAAGATCACCTTGTCTCCTGCTTTTAAATCATAATCTTCTTCGAGTTTACCTACTTCTTTAACTTCTGCTTTTTGAGGTTTTTCTTTTGCTGAATCTGGTAGTACTATACCACCTTCAGTTTTTCTTTCTTCGGTAATGGGTTTAATGAGTAGCCTGTTTCCTAATGGTTTCACCGTCATGTAATGATACCCCCTTTTTTATTTTAATTATTTTATTTCATTTTTTTATTTTTGTCTTTTAGCAATCAAATATTAAGAGTGCTAATTTCCATATGTATCATAACACATCTTTGTAAAAGTATCAAGAGTCAAAAAAGACGATTATGGATGATTAAAGACGATTATCGACAATTATTTTCGATTAGAAGGCTAAATCTCGTTTTTTCTCGTTTTTTCTCCAAAATGCTTGTTCTTTCTGCCTTTTTAACTTTTATGTAATTATTTTAGTACATATCTTTAAACTTTTCTGCAATCTTGACAAACACTTTTAATACTTTAGGGTCAAAATGTTCTGGAGAAGTCCTGTCGTCTCCTTCTAATAATATTTTCATACTTTCTTCGTGTGAAAAAGATTTTTTATATGGCCTTTCGCTTCTAAGTGCATCGTATACATCTGCAACTGCAACTATCCTAGCTTCAATCGGAATTTCTTCTCCTTTTAAACCACAAGGATATCCGCTTCCATCGTATCTTTCGTGATGATAAAGTGCGATGTTTTTTGCAACTTTAAAAATTTCTGCATTTCCAATTATATCTGCCCCATATTCGGTATGTTTTTTCATCACTTCCCATTCAGAATCGTTTAAAGAACCTTTCTTTCTTAAAATCTCAATGGGTATAAGTATCTTTCCAATATCATGATAGTATGCATATGTTTTTATCTCTTGAGCAAAACTTTCTTCTAAACCTAAATTCCTAGCTATTTCATAACTTATTTCACATATTCTGGTCATATGTTCAGAAGTTTCCATATCAAAACGTTCTGCCACATCACTAAGTTTTTTTAAAGAGTAGTTGTAGGCCTCAATAGCCTCTCTTTCCTCAAATTTTAAATCAATAAAAATTTCAATCAATCTTCCGAATATTTCCATTACTTCTTTTGAAATATTGGAAAACTCCCTATTTTCTTTTGAATTTACCGAGATGTTACCTATAAATCTTTCTTTGCTGTATAAGTCCATAAGTAAGCTACTTCCCAAATCAGTTGCACCAGATTTGGTTAATATATTGGTATTTTCCATTGAAAGATCTTCATTATATGAATCCAAATTATGAACTTCTTGAACGTGTTTTCCTACCTTTATGACTTTTTCTAATGGTATGGTGATATTGTATATTTCTTTGTTGAATCCATATGCGGCGTAAATTTTCCATTGGTGATCGGTGATAAGTCCTATGCTTCCTGCTTTGGCTTCTGGTATCAATTTAACTAAACCTTCTATAGCATTATTCAAAATCGTCTTTGTGTCTTCACTTTCAATGAAAGAATAAAATATTTGATACATCTTTACCAGTTTTTCACTCAATTCTTTATTTTTATGGCTAAGATCACTAATTTCTTTATAAGAGTTTCTTAATTTGATATTTGATTTGTTTATGATGTTAACCATTTCCCTACTTCTAGAGTAAAAGATAACCAAAGTAACAATAGAACTAATCAAAATTATTATCAAGATAATAAGCAATCTATTGATGTTTTTTTGACGTTCAACACTCAACGATGTACTTATTCCAACCCATAAATTTTTAATTAGATCAAAACCATCGCTTTTTAGAAAATTATTGAGGGTACTTTCAAATATCTGCAAGGCTTCTTCTTTTTCACTGTCCTTTTTGGAGGCAAAGGTTAGAGGTGTCGATTCAAATACTTTCACATATCGGATGTTAGGTTTTAAATTGTTTGCTATGATATAGTGTGAAACTATTCTTTCATCTTCTATAGCAGCAGAAGATAATTTTTCGTTCAGCAGATCTGATATGACGTTTTCATTTGTTTGGTACACTCTAATATCTTTAAATCCTTCGTTTTTTAGAACATCTATTAAAAAACTCCCATTTAAAACCCCAACCGGATATTTTTTTAGTTCTTCGTATGTTTGATTGTTATCGTACTTGGTCAGTATGAATGAGTCAACAAAAATAACGGTTTTATAAAATTTCAAATTCATTTTTCTTTCTGAAGTTGGTGCTATTAGTCCTATTAAGTCGTAATTTTCGTCATTTAAAAAGGTATCGTATGCATCTGTCCAATTTTTTACCGTTATTTCAAAGGTCAAATCTGAGTTTTTTTCTATTTCGTTCAGAATATCAATCACAAAGCCTTCTAATTTACCATTATCTATGTACACATCTGGGTAATATTCGCCTAAAATGATATTAAGTTTTTCCGAAAAAGCAAAAATTGTGATAGTAGTAAAAATTATAGTTATAATAACACTTTTAGGTTTCAAAATAGGTGAACTCCTTTAATTTTTTTGTTTATACATAATTTTATCATATTTGTGAATCTATTTGAAAAAACTAAGGAATTTTTCGATATGGTATAATAATAACAAGGGTTATAGGAAGTATTTGAAGTTAAGAATCAAATTATAAAAGGAGTGGTTTTTGTGATATTCAAAAAGTTTGGAAAGACAGATATGAACGTATCTGTTGTAGGATACGGAGCTTGGGAATTAGGTGGAAATTGGGGTCCAATTGAGAAGGAAAATGGCGTTAAAATATTGAACTTAGCTTACGACAATGGAGTTAACTTTTTTGATACAGCCCCTGTCTACGGTTTTGGTCAATCCGAAGAAATAGTTGGAGAATTTTTGAAAGGGAAAAAGAGAGAAGATGTTTACATAGCTACTAAATGTGGTTTAGAATGGGACCAAAGGGGAAGAATTAGGAATAATTTAAAAAAAGAAAGGGTATTGAAAGAAATAGATGATTCTCTTAAAAGGCTAAAATGTGAGTATGTAGACTTATATCAAATTCATTGGCCCGATCCCAATACTCCGTTAGAAGAAACTGCAGAGGCGTTACAACAGATTTTAGATAGCAAAAAAGCTAGATACATTGGTGTGTCTAACTTTAGTGCACAACAAATTGAAACGTTGATAAAGTATGTTGATATTGTATCCACTCAAAATTATTACAACTTATTGGTTAGAGACGTTGAAAAAGATTTGTTTCCAGTCGTTGATAAGTATGATTTAACAGTCATTCCATACAGTCCTCTTGCCAAAGGATTGTTGACCGGAAAGATTTCCAAGGATTATGAACCTCCGAAGAACGATCCTAGAGCTATGGATGAAATATTTAAGAATAGAGAGCTTTTTGTTAAAAGTGTAGAAAAGGTCGAGAAATTAAAGATTTTATCCAATAGAATTGGAAGACCTTTGTCTCAAATGGCTATTAATTGGTTGTTGCATCATAAACAAGTATCGACAGTTATCGCTGGTTCAAAAGATGAGATGCATGTTTTGGAAAATATTGAAGCAGGAAGTTGGGAACTTAGCGAAGAAATTTATTTAAAGATTGAGAAAATAGTTGGTGAATAGGAGGTAATGTATGGCTATTCTCTGTGCGGGTGAAATTCTCTTTGATTTTATATCAAAATCTCTAAACAAAGGTCTTGGAGAAAGTGAGCTTTTTGAGAAGCGACCTGGAGGATCTCCTTTTAATGTAGCTGTGGGGGTTGCAAAATTAGGTGCCGATGTTTCTTTTTTAACGAAGATATCTCAAGATGAATTTGGTAAATTTCTATTTGATTACTTAAAACAAAATGGAGTGAACACAGATTGTGCTTTTACGGTTGAAGGGTTGAAAACCAGTCTGGCCTTTGCGGCGGTTGATGCCCAAGGAAAGGCTGAGTATGAGTTTTATAGAGATAATGCTGCAGATACTAAATTAGAATTAAAAGATATAGAGAATTTAGATTATGAAAAATTTAATGTCTTTCATTTTGGTTCTATAGCCCTTATAGATGAACCTACATCAAGTACCTTGACTAGATTGTTCGACAATTTTGTTTCTGGTGATTTGGTAACTTCTTTTGATCCAAACATTAGATTGTCTCTTATAAAGAATAGAGAAAATTACAACAGTCTTGTAAAAAGTATAATTAAAAAGGTTGATATCTTAAAAATGAGTGATGATGACTTGTATTATTTAACTGAGAAAAAGAATGTTGAAGAAGCTATAATGACCCTTTCTGTCAAAGAAGGTGCTATTTTGTTCGTGACTTTAGGAAGTCAAGGTTCTTTAGTTTATAAAGATGGTATTATTGAAAGAGTTCCAGGTTATAAAGTAAAGGTTGTTGAAACTGTGGGTTGTGGAGATTCTTTTATGGCAGGGATTTTGTATAAATTAAAGGATTTTTCTAAAGATGAGCTTTCCAACATTACTGTAGAAGAACTTGCTGAATATGCAGATTTTGCAAATAAATGTGCAGCTATTGTTGCTACGAAACAAGGAGCCGCG
>NZ_JAIP01000028.1:0-308 GCF_002924605.1 Petrotoga sp. SL27
CCATAGCATGGTCAAAGTATGGAGACTGTTCTTTTGTCCATCCGTGATACTTCCACCAACCTTCGGCATTTCCATCCCATAAACCTATTTCTATAGAATATTCTTTATCTAATATTGCACCCCAACTACTTCCAGAAGCAATTACATTCAAAAACGGAGCAAAAGGTCTTGCCAAATGAACATGTACTTCGTTGCCTTGAACTTCTACTGCAGGATCTATTACATCATGATAGAAATTAACTAAAGCCTCTTCGTATTCAGGAGATGTAGGATTCATCTCACCATCAAATATAGTAGCCCATGAAGCA
>NZ_JAIP01000024.1:0-67239 GCF_002924605.1 Petrotoga sp. SL27
CCTATTAAAACATCACATTTATTGATGAGCAAACTACCCGCCTCGTTCATTGAGGCCCCTGTAGTGTACACATCATCTATAATAATAATATTCTTAGGAGGAGTTTGTAGTAATTTTATCTTATTTTTAACGTTTTCATTTCTCTTTCGATAATTCAATTGGGCTTGCCTTTTATGAGTTTTTGAGGAAAAGAGATTTATTAAAGGGAAACCTAAAAGGTCAGAAAAATGCTGACCAATTAAGCGGGCTGGTACAAAGCCTTTTTCATAAATACTTGAGTAATTTGAAGGCACGTATGAAACGGTATAATTTAGTTCAGGAAATTTTAAATCTATAAAAAACTTTGCGAGCATATTCCCCAAAAGTCGGGCAATCTTAGGATGTGAATGATATTTGAACTCTTTTATTAAGTTGGATAGAGGATACTCATATTTTCCATAATGATAAACTTTAAAATCACCTTCTGAGAGAGAAGGTGAGTAAAATTTTTCTGTGCAATTGCCGCAAATAATTTCTCCAAAAGCTATAGGTTTTTCACAAACCATGCAATGAGGTTCAAAAATTGTTGTCATTATTTTTTTAAAAATTGACTACCATCTCCGCATTTAAACGTAGAAGTGCATTTAACGCAGCGAGTTTTAAATTCCCGTTTTCATAAGGGTCTTTTAATATCTGATTTGGGATTTCCCAATAATCTTTAGCTTTAAAAAATTTCAGTAGGTTGACGGCAGCTTTTCTTATGGATATAGGATACATTTTGTTGAGAGCGATTAATGATATCTCTTCTATAAAATTATCCAATTTTAATTTTCTTATTATTTTTAATCCTTCCCTTATTCGTTTGGAGGATAATGAATTGAGAAAGTTAGGCACGTAATCTTTAAGCATATAGTCTTGAAAATAAATGAGATAGTCACTTGCTCCGATTACTAAGTCATCATCTATAGCAGACAACAAATCCCTACAAAAGTCTACATAACTCATGTCTTCCTTTTCGGTGGCTAATTTCAATCCAAACTTTACAACTTTTGCCTCTTCACTGTTCACCAATTGGTCGATCAACCAGGTAGGAATAGAATCGATCCCACATACTTTCTTTGAGGTATTTGCAGCCAGTTGAAGAATGTGGATATCTTTTTCTTCTTGAATGATTTTTTCTATGAATTTATTAATAATTTCACACGGTAACCCTGAGAAAAATTTTATTATTATTCCTTTAGTTTCATTGCTGCAATCAAAATAAGTTTCTTTTAAGGAATTAAAAAAGGTATAGGCATCTTCCCTTTCATAGAATCTTCTTAAAGCCATAACTTTAACGCTTTTATCTACTTGCTCGAATTTTAAAGTTTCAGAGATGTTATCCAAAGCAGAAATCAGCTGTTTTATCTTAACGTAGGGGTCATTTTTCATTTTACTAATAATCTTTTCTGAATCTTCTGGGTAGAATTCCAAAAATGTGGATATCAGTTGATACCTAACCACAGGATCAGGATCTTCGGTAAACTCCAAAATGAATTCTATCGGTTTTATACCCATTTGAATATAACTGATAATTGCTTCTTTTCTAATGTTTGCTGATATGTCTTTCAAAGCCACTTTTATAGAATTTTCATCCAAAACACCCATTTTATCTAAGTACCTATATGCAGAAAACCTAACGTTTTTATCCGGATCTTTTAAAAATTCTTTTATTTTTGGAACATCAATTTTTTGCTTTGTTAATTCTTGAATAGCCTTCGATTTAAAAGAAGGATAAGGAGAATCCAACATGTCAAAGTATATTTGAATATTCTCTGATTTTATTCTTTCTTCTAAAATCTTATAGGTTTCGATTATTTCATTGGCCATTTATTAATGATTTCCTCCTAAGTTTTGTCTGTGTTTAGCGCCATTCGCTCCGCTCCCCACCCATTTAAGTATCTTTTTTTAGAAACTTTAAAAAGGGATAAAAAGTTTTAAATTATGTTCCTCATTCCATATTACATTTAAAAATTTTCCATCGTATGAAAAAGTTGTTATGTTTCCTGAAATTAATGTGGATCCTTTATCCCATCCGGAATCTTTATAACGGTTAATCTTTTGTGTTAATTTATTGTACGAAAAACCAACTAGTTTGCCATCAGATGAATTCCCAAGGACAGTTGAAGAATCATAGGAGGTCACATTTTTCATTTCGTTCTTAGCAACAATTATCACTTCTATAACGGCGTTGGAAATAAGATTTAGATTAACCATTTCATCTAACGAACTTTTTAAAATGTTGAGTGTACCCGACAAAGTACCTATTACGATCAGCATTGATAAAGAAACAATAAAAATTTCAAAAACACTTTCTATCATTAGAAACCCTTGATTTTTATTCATTTTACAAAGGTTCTACTAAAAATATTGAAAAATCAATTCTTCCATTTACTACCCTTAAATCTAACTTTAAATCATCGATGAAATCAGCAGGTTTTGGAACGACATAACCTATTTTTAGTGCAAAATAGTTCAAAGGGTTGTCAGTATTGTTGAATGGGTAACCTACGTACAATTTTCCAAGGATGTTGTTAAAATTCAAATTAAAGCCACCGTATGCCAATGTACCTGGAAAGTTTTCACCATAAACCCATAACAAACCGGCATCTAAAAAAAGGTTTGGGTATATATCAAAAATTTTAGCAGATACATCAGTAATGGTAATTAAAGAGAACGTTTCTCCAAAATTTGGACTAAGATCGAAATCAAGATTGAAAGAATCTGATTCCAACCCCCCCCTTAGAGCAAATTTGAAACCGTCGGGATAATTCAGCAAAGAGAAACCAGCGTCGTAATACGTTTGAGAATAAATACAAACAAAAAGAGAAAGTACAAAAAAAACAACAAAATTCTTTTTCATGGTTATTCCTCCTCTGATACTTCCAAAATTAAATTAACCGTCTGTGCTTCTATTTCGTTGGTCTGGGTATTGAAAGTGGCATATGTTGAAGTCATATCAATTTTTTTTACAGAATTTATGATATGAACATTTTGGGAAAGGGTGAGCATGTTTTCGCTTTCGACAAAAACGAAGGTTTTTGCATTTATTATATAATCTTCTTTTTTTATCAAAACTAAATCTTTAGAACTTCCCTCGTATTTTTTGTTATTGTTATCTATTTGAAGTTGGTCAGAATTTATCTCAATCTCTGATTCTTCCATAAAAATCTTAGCTAAAACATTCCCCAAAAGTGTTCCCTTTTCAGTTTGAAGGTCAAAGTCCATAGATGTAGATGTAGCTTCAAAAGTGTCACCAGTAATATAAACATTGTTGGTGTTGACTTTTCGCCATTCATCGTTAATAAGGGTTATGGTGGCAAAATCAGTTAAAATAGTAAGGTCATCTTTTTGTATAAGAACATTGTTTTTCAATATGTACCTACTTTCTTCCCCTTTAACTTCATCTGCTTTTACATTTATTTGTTCAGAATAAATGATCAAATTTGTTAATATGAGCATTAAAAAAAATACAGTAAAACGCTTCATACTTTGGCCTCCAAAAAATTATTAGCTTGATTTTGACCATCAAAAAAAGCGGACATATTAAAATAATCTTTCAATTGTTTTTGTGGCTCGATAGTATTAAAACCTTCAGTTAATAAACGATAGTTTTTTAACGTTCTGGAATAAGAGACTTTTAAAAGAATTTCAACGGTATTTTTTGGATATGGATAAGTTAAAATAGGATCAAAAGAAATTATTACAGCATCTTTTGGAAATTTTTGAGGAACAAAAGAAATATATGAAGTTGGAATAAAAAATCCGCCTTGATATTCATAATAACTATAATAAGGTGGAAACGCTAATTCCATCATTAACATATCAACGATTCTTGTTTCTTTTTTCAGTATAATTACTTCTTTATTTTTTAGCTCGAAGACTTCGAAACTTACGTTTGCTGCAAGTGAAGAAAGTGTTTGGTTGCCAAAATAACCTTCCAAAAATTTTTTTAAATTATCAGGGTTGTAAAGGGACATTTTCCCTCTTCCCAATTTTATCAATGCCGTTGTTTGAGCATATCTACTGTTGTATAATTCTGTATTGGTTATTACCTCGCGTAGAGGATTATTTTTTTCGTATATGAAATCTTTTAAACGGCCAAAGAAATTTACTCCGTACAGTGAATAGAATAATCCTCTTAAACTTCCTAGACTAGAAGTATATAGATTTAAGGCTTTTTCTTTTTTTGCTATAGACTCTAAAACTCCAGACTCCCAATAAAAGCCTTCAAAAAAGCCGCCCATTACTAAGTTCAAAGTTGTTCCCTCACTTTATTTTGTATAGATTTTAAAAATTTTTTAGCATCTTGGTATATTTCATTAAAATAAGAAAAACCTTCCCACGAATATTCTATCGGGAATGTGTAAACTTCTTCTGCTTTATTTATTTCATAGTTAACCATCAGATCATTTTTAAAATCTTCTATGGAAATGATATAATCTAATCCGTCGTTAAATTTAAAATCATTCTTAACCTCACCATTTAAATTACTTGCTATTACATAATCTGCTCCTAGTTTTTTAGTTAACTCTACTGGAACGGGTGTTAATACTCCTCCGTCCAAGAGGCTCATACCCCCTAACCTTAAGGGAGGGAAAACCCCAGGAACACTTGAAGAAGCCATAACAGCATCGATTATGTACCCTTCGGTGATCTCAACTTCTTCACCGCTTTCTAAATCATATGAAACGATTCCTAATTTTATCTTACAATCGGAAAAACGTTTGCGTCCATACAATTGCTTGTAAATATCGTAAACGAAATCACTTTTTAAAAAGCTTTTACCTGCAACCATTTTAGGGACATTAGTAATTCTGTTGTTTAGAGTTCTAAACTGTGAATCTATTGTCTTTTTCTTTTTAAGTGTCAAGTCTTTGAATATTTTAAATAGATCCACATCAGGATTTAAAGCGTAGAGGCCACCAACTAAAGCACCTACGCTCGATCCTGTTACTACTTCAATTTTTACGGCTCTTTCTTTCAGTTCATCTATTAAGGCAACGTGAGCGGCTCCTCTTGCGCCACCACTTCCTAAAGCTATTCCGTAAACCATTGTTCCCTCCAGAAATTATTGGAATAATAAAACAATTCCTGCACCAACCAATACTCCAATAAGCCCTACAATTATTGATGAAATATAATTTTGTTTGGGTTTTTCTATCTCTTGTATAAAACTTTCTAAATTATTTATTTTTTTTACGTTCGCATCCGTTTTTTGAGAGAGTGTGGAAATACTTTCATCGTGAAAAAAAACGGTTTTTTCAATATTAGAAAGCCTTGATTCAACACTTGAAAGTTTATCTTCGATATTTTTTAATTCTTTTTTAAAGGAAACTAACTCTGTAGCTAACTGCTGAGATAATTCTGCTTTGAGATCGTTTTTTAACACCATAGGATCGTCCAAATATTCAGACTCACTTTTTATCTCATAATATTTATCAAGTAACGAATTATAAGTGTTTTTAAGCTCTTCTATTTCAGAGGAAGTTATTTGAAAATTGTTCAAAGTATTTTCAATATTGGATAATCTGTTCTCTACTTGTATTAGATCATTCTGTAATTGCGCATTTGTTCTATTCAAATTTTGGTAGTTGTCATTCAAATAACCAACAGTTTCAGCTAGTTTTGTAATATCCCCTATTTGAGCTAAAGTATCTTTATTTAAATTAGTTAAAGTTGCTAAAGATGATATTTGAGCATTCAATGTTTCTGTTTTTTTCTTTAAAGTTTGGATATCCCCGTTATTTTTTTCTAATGCAAAATAAAGTTCATTCAAATTATTTTTAAATTCTTCGAACATAGTAGCATATACAGTCATTTCACCAATTTGATCATAATAAACACCAATCGTTCTTTCTAAACTTGTAACTCTTTCTTGAAGATTTTTTATATCCACAGTGTATTGAGGAGCAACCATCTCTGATGGAGTTGGAGTGAGTTTTGATAATTCAAAAATTATGTTATCCAATTTTTTGTTCTGAATTATTATTTGGTCAGAAAGGGTGTTGTATTTATTTTGCATATCTAATATTTTGGAGTTGTAGTAGGTATGTCTTGCATCGAAAGTTTCAATGTAAGATTGGTTTGAAGCTACTTGGTCATACAATACAGATATATCATTAGCGAGATTATCAGTTTTTACTTTTAACCCTTCGATATCAGTTCTTGCTCCAAACAACAGTTCATAGCTTAATGTTTCTGTTGAAATACTTGTTGAAACGTTTGAGAGAATGAAATTCAACTTTGCCTCGTTTTCATTAATCTTTTTACTCAGTTCATTATAACTGTTTTCATATGGAACTATCTCACTTTCTACCCTTGCAATCCTTTGATCAAGATTATTTAATGTAACCGACAACGTTTCGTTAAAAAGAGAAACTTCGTTTTTAGCGATGTTTGTCAAAGAAATTTTCAACCCATCTATTTCGAAATTTAATCTCATGTCTATATAATTTTTTAATTCTTCCTTATTCGACTCGGTTGAATCGACTAATACAGATTTCAAACTCTCAATGCTGTTATCGTATTTATTGTTTAAGTTTATTACCTCTTGTTCGAAACTATTAAGTCGTTCTTGATAAATTGTCAAGGATGCCATTGAAGAATCGGCAATTCGTTGAACTTCATCTTGTGAAGTTTTTTTTGCAATGTCAATCGCTCCTTGAGCAATCTCTTGGAAAATAATGTTGTCTTCGTTAATTGGTTGACTGGGGTCAATTACTTCTAAAATATCTGATACATATCTCCCTAAATTTTGGATAGTGGAGTCCAGATAAGATAGTCGGTCATCGTGGGCAAAAACAGTACTTTCTAAATTGTACAATCTTTTTTCAGCATTTAAATTTTCGAGGTTGAGCAATCTATTACTTATTTCTTCGAGTTCTTGACCATAAAGTCCATCTACATAATCAAGCATATTTGAACCAAACTCTGCCAAATCATATCTTAGAACCTGCTGAGAGCCTCTGAAACGGCCTTGATTGTCAAGAAACATAATTCCTGATTCGACCATCCTCACCACTTGAGGATAGATCGGTGAGGATGGTTGTAAATCTACTATGTTGGTTTGGGATAACAAACTTAATGAAATAAAAGTAACAAGCAAAAATAAAATTATTTTTTTCTTCACGGTTATAACCCCCTAAAAAGCTTATCTAAGTCAATGTACATAGGTTCGTGTATAAAAAGCACTACTGAAGCTTCTCCATTTGAAAACAAAGTTGGTCCTGTGGGTAAATAGAATGCTTTCTTCGTGTTAGTATATTTTTCGCCATTGATAGTATACTTCTCCCCCGTAAAATCGACCTTTACAGGTACCCGGGAGTCAAATTCAAAATGCACGAAACTCTTTTCACCTGAACTTATAGTCACTTTTTGTTGTTGAATTTCATTAAACTTTCTAACCTCTACAGTATGAACTCCTGGTTTTAACGGGTAACCAAAGCACTCCTTAGAATTTAAATATTGGCCATTAATGTATACAAGAGGATCTTTAACGTTTGTAGTAATAAATAGACTGCCAAAACTACTTTCAGTATAAATATCAACACTGTTAGAAGGTTCCACAAGGGCACGGTAAGTTCTATTTAATGTCCTTACGTTTACAAACTGCGGATTGTTTAACATATTGTAAAGAAAAAATGCAGGAGTCTTTTGAGCTTTTCCTAGAAAGCTTACAAGCGTATTATGCGGTGAATAAACATTTACTGTACTCAGTTTATTTAAATCTATACTTTCCGTTCCATCATAAAAATCTCTATAAATTGGAAATTCTAAACTATTTTTTCCCGATATAATTCTAACAAAATGTGGCAGATCATCCAAAATAATCTTATCAATTTTTTTTCCTAGGTATTTGCCATCGATATTGAATTCGTAATTTTCAGAATTTAGAAAACTTATTGTATTTAAACTTGGGTTCAGTTCAACATAGTATTCGTTCAAACCGTTTTGGGTTAATTCAATCATCAAATCTTTGGATTCGTATCCCAGTTTCGATAACGTTAAATTATATGTCCCCGTGGGGAATAAACCTCGTATTGGGGTACTTCCTACATATTCATTATCCAAAAATACCCCCACATCTTTTGGCTCACTATCAACAAAAAGTTCTATTCCTTTTTCTAATTCAACGACTATTCTTTCATCTTGAGGTAAATTTTTTAATGTCTTAACTAAATAACCCTCTTTTTCCACCAAAATTATATTGAAATTACTTCTTTTTACAGTAATCGGTGTTTTACCAATTAACTTTCCATCTACAAAAACGTTTGCTTGAGAAGGATTTGATTCGATAAGTATTTCATCAATTGGGATTAACGTGACACTTAAATTTTCCCTGTCAAATGGTTTCAATTCAAGGTCTAATTCTTTAGCAAAAAAACCATCTTTTTCTATAATTAACTTTTCTATGTTGTAGGGGATATCAACTTCATTAGATGTTGGTAGGAGTATATTGTAATTTTGGTTTAAAAAGCTGTATTTTATATTAGCAGAATCAACGTTGATATCAAAAATAAGTTTAGCTAAAGGTACTTGTTCGGCTGTTATTTGTGATTCGATTCCTAAAAGCTCTACATGAGTAATAAAATTGCTGTATCCAGGTTTTATTATTTTTAAATAACCGGGCTTATCATCAGGTATTTCGATTGTAAAAGGTGTTTCAGTAACGGTTCCCATAAATTTCGAATCAAAATAAACCTCGCTACCACTCAATGCTATTATATTTACTTCGTAAGCAAAAAGAAATGTGCCAAAAATTAGTAAGAGAAGCAATATCAACTTCCTATTCACTGTTAAATCTCACCTCGTTTTTCATTCAAAATCTTATTGATCTCGTTTAATATTTCTATACTTTTTTCTTTTTCTCCCAATTTTTCATATACTTTTTCCATCAATTTTACCCTGTTTTTTATCACGTTTTCTATTATATTAGTTCCTTCTTGAGTTATTTGAACAACGTATACTCTTTTATCCTTCTTGGATTTTTCCCTAACTAAATATCCTGCAACCTCTAATCTTCTAATGAGGCCGGTTGTTGTGCTTTTTGTTATCCCTAATTTTTTGCTGATATCACTGAGCATTTTAGGGCCTTTGAAATAAACAGTTTGCAAAACATCAAACTGAGCCGGAGAAATGTTGAACTCTTTTAAAACTTTCCTTCCTTCACTTTTAACTTTTGAACAAATTTCTCTAATCAACTTTTCCATTTGAATTGAAGGATTATTTTCCATTTTATTCCTCCTGAAATTATGAAATAATACTCTAGTTCCCTGACTTCATCATAATCAAAATGAAATATAAATATATAATATAGTATATCATATTCTTGAAAAATCAATCAGACAATTTTCCAACTTGAGTTATTTCAATATCAATGGTAAAATAATCGAAGGCTCTTAAAAAGGTTTTTTGGGCGAAGAGGTGCTATTACTCAATTTTAGAATTTCTAAAGCCAGGATTTTTAATGATTGTGGGAGGAATGTATGGAAAAAGATTTAACAAAAGGTAGTATAATAAAGAATATTTTGGTGATGGCATTACCCACAATGATTGGTATGGCAGCCCAAATGGTTTATGATTTGGTGGATATCTTTTGGATAGGTATGATTTCCAGTGAAGCGATAGCTGGGGTGACAGTTTTTTCCACTATATTTTGGATGGTTGATGCATTAAATGAGATTATTGGTGTGAGTTCAATTTCTTTGGTGTCTCAAGCTTACGGTAAAAAAGATTATCACCAAACTACAAGATCAATTGAACAAACGATAAGTTTCAAATTTTTGGTTGCATTGATAGCAGCAACTTTCATGGCAATATTTTTGAAACCATTAATGTCTCTTTTTGCAGATGAAACGGTAGTAGGCTACGGTTTAGATTATGGTTATTTAAGATTATTCTTTTTGCCGATAATGTTTTCTTCTTACTCAATAAACACTGTTTTTAGATGTTTAGGCGATGCTAAAACTCCTATGATTATAATGATAGCTGTGAGCATACTGAACCTTTTTCTTGATCCAATTTTTATCTTTGAGACAGTTCCTTTTATGAACATAAATGGGTTGGGTTTTGGCGTTTTTGGTGCAGCAATTGCAACTGTGGTTTCCCAAACCATAGCTTTTTTTATTGGTTTTTTAATACTTTTTACCAGGACTCACGAAGTAAAACCTCATATAAAAGGTTTGTTTAGACTAAATAAAGATATTGATATAAAGTTAATAACTATAGGGTTACCCAACGGTATAGAAATATTTTTTAGAAATCTTTCAAATGTAGTTCTATTAGGTTTTGTCTCACTTTTTGGTAATGAGGCTATCGCAGCAAATGGGATCGCTGGCAGGATATTTGGCTTTGCCTTTGTTCCTTTGTTTGGCCTTACTATGGGAGCATCTTCTGTTGTTGGTCAAACCATAGGAGCCGGAGATATACCACGATCGGAAAAAGCGGCAAATATTACAGGAATACTCGGATCAGTTGTAATGTTATTTTTTATTCTAATCGCTTTTGGATTTGGTGAAAATGTGATTTCTCTATTCACAAACGATCCTATAGTGATTAAATATGGGACAGAATTTTTAAAGTATGGATCAGTAGGTTTAGTAGTACTAGGTTATGGACTGGGTCTCACAAGCGCTTTTTCTGGGTCCGGATACAACTTTCCGTTTCTTTTTTCCAGTATTATTTCAAGGTGGGGTATACAATTATGTGTTTTAATAGTAGCTATTAATATTTTTAATCAGTCCTTAACATGGGTATGGCTCTCTTATATGTTCGGAGATATTGCAGAATCTCTTATTCTCCTTTATTTTTATAAAAAAGGAAAATGGAAAAAGAAAAGAGCTTGGTAGTAAAATATAAAACCAGAAAATATTAGTTGCACATTCAACCAAATCTTAACGGGGAAATGGTTGTATATGCAACAATTTTTTTTTATAATTATTTTTGTTCCCTTTCCTTTCTTATGGACGTTTTTAAAAGGAGGCGAAAATCAAAAATTGTTTAATTCTGAACAAGATCCATCGGTTATTAGCAGGATATCATGTTTATTCAGAACGATGAATTCAATGATGAAAAAAGAACTTGAAAAGTATGACATTGGAAGGGGTCAATTTCACTTTCTTATGTATTTACTTAAAAATGGAGATGGAATAAGTCAAGAAGAATTAAATGAACATCTAAATTTCGACAAAGCTACCACTGCCAGAGCGATAAAAAAACTTATGAAAAATGGTTATCTCACCAAAAAAACCGATGAAAAGGATCATAGAATCAATAGGATATTCTTGACTAATAAAGCTTACAATATTTATAATGAAATGGAAAAAATGAATAACTATTGGGAGAAAATTTTAACAGACAATCTATCAATTGAAGAAAAAGAAATGGTTCGGGATATATTGAATAAAATGCTAGATAATATACTAAGATACAAAGCCAAAGTTCATCAGGAGGTGTCGTAATTGGAAGAAAATACCAAAAAGCTTGAAAACGAGAAGATAGGGAAGTTATTAATGGAACTATCATTACCAGCTATAGCTGCCATGCTGATACAAGCTTTATATAATTTCGTTGATACTATATACATTGCAAGAGGTGTTGGCACACTTGGAATAGCTGGAGTATCTGTTGCCTTTCCAATTCAAATGATCATTATGGCTTTTGGCGGAATGATAGGAATCGGCGGGGGGACTTTAATATCCCGAAGTTTAGGAGCTAAAGATGTTAAGCGTGCAGAAAAGGCTTTAGGGAATATTTTTTCTACTATATTTGTTTTAAGCATAAGTCTTACTATTCTTGGTACCATTTTTTTAGATCCTATTTTAATTCTCTTTGGTGCTACCCCTGATATTCTTTCATACTCGGAGGATTACATGAGTGTAATCCTTTATGGAGCAATGTTCTTTTCAATTGCAATGGCAGGTCACAACGTTATGAGAGCAGAAGGTAATGCAAAATATGCAATGATATCTATGATCATTCCTGGAATATTAAACATTATTCTTGATCCTATTTTTATATTTGGATTAAATATGGGAGTAAAAGGAGCAGCAGTAGCTACAGTGCTTTCTCAGTTTGTAGGTGTTGTTTATATAGGATATTATTTTTTCAGTGGGAAAAGTTCTTTGAAATTTCACACGAAGAATTTCATATTAGATAGACATATCATGTCTGAGACGCTAGCGGTAGGATCTTCTGCTTTTGTTAGGCAAGTTGCTGGAAGTTTACTAGCAATAGTTTTAAATAATTTGTTAGGGACGTATGGGAGTTCTCTGCATATAGCAATTTTTGGAGTAATAAATAGACTGTTTATGTTCTTTTTTATGCCTATGTTCGGTATTGCACAAGGTTTTTTACCAATCGCTGGTTATAACTATGGAGCCAAAAGATTTGATAGGGTAAAAGAAGTTCTCAAAAGAGCAGCAATCGCTGCTATTATATGGTCAACAGTCTCGTTTGTGTTAGTTCAATTGTTTCCAAGTTTTCTACTTTCTATATTTTCAACGGATCCATCTTTGATTAACGAAGGAATTACGGCTTTAAGGATAGACGCGATGTTTATATGGATCGTAGGTTTTCAAGTTGTAGGGTCTTCTTTATTTCAAGCCATTGGTAGAGCTGGTCCTGCGCTACTTTTATCAATTTCAAGACAAATATTGATATTTATTCCGATGGTTTTTGTTATGTCGCACTTTTTTGGATTAATGGGCATATGGTACACATTCCCTATTTCTGATGTTTTATCAGTGTTGTTGACATTATTTTTTGTGATCAGGGAGATAAAAATTCTGAATTCTCTGCAGAAAAAACAAATTCAAATTATCTATAAAAGAAATGAAATTGAAGAATCTTATATGCCTGAAGATAAACATGAATACCAGCCTCAAGAAAAATAATAAGGCTCGATAAAAATATATCGAGCCTTTAATATATGCATTTTCTATGCTCTTTCTAGGTATTCCCCTGTACGGGTGTCTACTTTTATTTTTTGACCTCTTTCCACAAAAAAAGGAACAGAGGTTTTCAATCCTGTTTCTAACGTCGCTGGTTTGCCTCCACCGGACACTGTGTTTCCTTTAAAGTTAGGCTCAGTGTCTGTAACGGTTAGAACCACAACGGTAGGAAGTTGAATAAAAATAGGATTCCCGTTAAAAAAGATTAGATCAACTTCCATATTTTCGGTTAAATAATATTTTTCATCTTCTAAATCTTGGGCAGGCAAAGAATATTGTTCATAGGTATCAAGTAACATAAAATAAAAATGGTCACCATCGTTGTATAAATACTGGGCTTTCCTAAAACTTATATCCGCTTCTTGAACCTTTTCACCACTAGAAAAACTAATCTCTTTTATCAAGCCTGTCATGACATTTTTTAAACGAGTTCTAATTAATCCGCTACCTCTTCCCATAAAATGCTTATTGGATTCAACTACACGATATACTTCGTTTTGATAAACGATAAAATCTCCTTTTCTTAAGTCTCCTACGTCGATCATTCACGTTCCTCCTTGGTTTTTCAGTTGTTAATCTTAGTTAGGGCAATAATAAGAATCTACAGCTGGGATATCATTATAGCCTAATGAGCTTAAAAATAGACAGAACTTTATTACACAATAAATTTAGCAATTATTTCTTAACTTGTCAAGTATTTTCTTGTATATTTGTTTAAAAACTTGTACCTAATTATCTTTGCAGGAAGTTTACTTATAATTCATCTAATGTTTATTAAAAATTAACTTGCATTCCCTTTCTTTTTGTATTATAATGATTTTGGAACACATTCCGTATGCTGCAATGGGTGGCACGGTAGAAATTTGGAGGTAACAAAGTGAAAGGTAAAGTAAAGTGGTTTGATTCAAAGAAAGGTTATGGCTTCATCACTGGGGAAGATGGGAACGATGTATTTGTACACTTCTCAGCTGTTCAAATGGATGGCTACAGAAAGTTAGAAGAGGATGAGGAAGTTGAATTTGAAGTAGTCGAAGGCGACAAAGGTCCTCAAGCTTCTAATGTAAGACCCTTATAAGTGTATACCATAATCTAAACCCAAAATACACTAAGGAGCGCCGAAAGCGCTCCTTTGTTTATATTCTCCCCTGAATTATCTTTAGTCCCGAACTCGTTCCTATCCTATCTGCTCCACAGCCTATCATTTTTAAGGCTGTTTCTAAGTCTCTGATACCACCAGATGCTTTTACTCGCATATCCATTCCTGCAAGAAACTTCATCAAAGCCACGTCCTCCAATTCGGCACCCCCACTCCCAAATCCAGTAGAGGTTTTAACAAAATCAGCCCTGGCTAATTTTGAAATTACAACGGCAGCTATCTTTTCTTCCTTCGAAAGATAGCAGGTTTCAATAATAACTTTTAAAAGTTTTTTAGAATCTTTAGTTAAAGAAGAAATAGCTTGTATTTCATCGTAAATATAATCATATTGTTGTGCTTTAAGTCTTCCTATATTTAAAACCATATCTAATTCATCTGCACTATTTTTAATCGCATTTTCAGATTCATAAACTTTTGTTTCTATAGTATTAGCTCCCAAAGGGAATCCGATTACTGTTGCCACTTTCACATTACTATCTGTAAGAATTTCTTTTGATAAATTTACGTAAGTTGGATTAACACAAACTGCATAGAAACTGTTATCTTTCGCTTCTTTGCAAAGTTTTTCTACATCTGAAGGTGTTGAGGTTGCTTTAAGCAATGTGTGATCAATATATTTTGCCACTTCTTGGGGTTTTAAATTTGCCCGTCTTTCCTCAAAAGTGAATTCCTTTTCAACTCTTCTTATTTCATTTTTTATGATCTTTTTTAATTCTGCAATTTCCATTCTTATTGCTCCTTTCATTAAAATTAATAATATTGTTTTCAAAAATAATTACTAAAATATTTTACCATATTTGAAAAAATATGATATAATAAGTATAAAAGTTAATAATAAATGGCCAGGGGAGCTGTAAGGCTGAGAGGATGCCAAAAAGGCATCGACCCTGACTACCTGATCTGGATAATACCAGCGAAGGGAGGCTAAAATATGTATTTAATTTGATCCTGTTCTCACTTTGTTGGTGAAGAACAGGATTTTTATTTTGCATAACAGGAGGTGAGTATTATAAAACTAGGATTAACGATAGCCGGTTCTGATTCAGGTGGAGGTGCCGGTATACAAGCAGATATTAAAACTTTTTCTGCCCATGGCGTTTTTGGAATGAGTGTTATTACTTCTGTAACCGCTCAAAACACGATGGCTGTTTTGGGCATAGAAGATTTAACTCCTAAAATGGTATTGTTGCAAATGAAGGCTGTTTTTGAAGATCTCTTTCCCGATGCAGTGAAAATAGGAATGGTTTCCAATGAAAAGATAATCAAAACTATAGCAAATGGATTAAGAGAGTACAAGCCTAAAAACATTGTTTTGGACCCAGTAATGGTTTCCAAAAGTGGAGTTCATTTGTTAAAAGAGGATGCTATTAATGCTTTAAAAAGAGAACTCATTCCGTTGAGCTTGGTAGTAACTCCAAACTTGATGGAAGCCGAAGTATTAACGGAGATAAAAGTTGATTCTGTAAAGGATATGAGAAACGCTGCAAAGAAAATTGTGGAGCTTGGAGCTCAAAGTGTGGTAGTAAAGGGAGGACATTTGATAGAAGACGCCATCGATGTATATTATGATGGAAAGGATTTTTTTGAAGTTTCTTCCGAAAGGATACAAACCAAAAATACTCATGGCACAGGCTGCACTTTCTCTTCCGCAATTGCTGCTAACTTAGCTTTAGGATATGAACTTTTTGATTCTATTAAAAGAGCTAAAGAATACATCACGAGTGCAATTAGAAATTCACTATCTATAGGTCATGGGGTAGGACCAACAAATCATTTCTGGAGGTGGAATTTGTGAATGTGGAATTTGTGAATAGGGATATCCAATCTGTAAAAACATTGATTAATAATCCAAAATACTGTGATGAAGAGATTGAAGAACCCATTCCAGGTTATAAGAAGGTAGCTATGTAGTATTTAAAGGAGTTAAATGAAATGGATTTTTCTCATATTAAAGATCACACAAAAAAAGAATTAGAGAAATTAATTAACCATCCTTTTATGGAAGAACTCTATACTGGAGAATTATCTTTTGAGAAATTCGTATTCTTTTTAAAACAAGATTTTCATTATCTAGAGCAATCAATGAAAAACATGGGGATTTTGATAGCAAAAGCGGAAGATCTGACCGCCAGGAGGATGTTAATAAATATTTTATATAACGAATCAGAAATAGAATTTAAAAATTATTTAAATTTGCTCGATTTCTTGAATATAGATTCCTCAAAATTAAAAAGTATAGATCTTACTAGAGCGAATATTGCTTATAGTAATTATCTTATTTCTCAAAGTGCACAAAAATCTTTTGTAGTTGGTATAGCAGCCCTTTTGCCTTGTTATTATAGTTACTTAGAGATATATCAATATCACAAAGACAAGCTTAAAAATAATGAAAATGAAATATATTTAAAATGGGCATCGACTTATAACGAAGCAAAATACAAGAAGTTAGTTGAAGATTTAATTTGTATTTTTGAATTATATCTAAATTCAGAAAAAGAAGAAGAAATAACCCAGACATATAAAAACTCTCTTAAATTCGAATACGAATTTCTTGAAGATGCCTATTATCGAAAGATTTGGAGGCTTTAGAGAGATGAAAAATATGAATGTGAAGTTCTATGGAATAACTGACAGATCATATCTAAAGGATCATAATTTGATTGACGCAATAGAAAAAGCAATAAAAGGGGGCATAACTGTACTTCAACTCAGAGAAAAAGGTTTAAATTCAAGGGATTTTTACTATCAAGCATTGAAGGTTAAAGAAGTAACGGATCATCATGGTATTCCGCTGATAGTAAATGATAGAGTGGACATTGCTTTAGCTGTAGTAGCTGACGGTGTACACGTTGGGCAAGAGGATCTTCCTACAAAAATAGCTCGAAAGATCATAGGAAAAGAAAAAATATTAGGAGTATCGGTTGAAAATGTTGAACAGGCTATTCAAGCACAAAAGGATGGAGCTGATTATTTAGGAGTAGGTCCGGTGTTTCCATCTCCTACTAAACCAGAAGCGAAAACAATTAGCATCTCTGAAGTTAAAAAAATCAAGGAGTCTGTCAACATTCCTGTAGTAGCGATTGGGGGAATAACTGCTGAAAATTTATATGATCTCATGAGAGAAACAAATGTGGATGGCGTTGCTGTTATATCGGCACTTTTTTCAGGTGATGTTGAAGAAAATGCCACACGTATACGCAAGGTAATTGAAAAAGTTGAAATAGTTAAAATAGTTAACGAAAGGAGCCAATAAGATGGTAAATAACATTTTAGATACAGTAAAAGTGAAAAAACCTCTGATACATCATATTACAAATATGGTAACAATAAATGATTGCGCCAATGTAACTTTAGCGGTAGGAGGGCTTCCAGTGATGGCCCATGCCATAGAGGAAGTCGAAGAGATGGTATCTAATTCCCAAGCGCTCGTACTTAATATCGGTACGTTAACTTTAGAACAAGTAAAGGCCATGATAAAAGCTGGGAAGAAAGCCAATTCACTTAATATTCCAGTCATCTTTGATCCTGTTGGTGCAGGAGCAACAAAAATAAGAACAGAGACTTCAAAAAAAATATTAAATGAAGTACAAATATCCGTTATAAAAGGGAACAAAGCAGAGATTGGTATTCTAACGGGTTCTGGTGGAAAAATCAGAGGTGTAGAAGCAGAAAGTAACGATGAAAATATAGAGTCATATAAAAACTTTGCAAAAGAATATAATTGTATAGTTGCAGCTTCAGGTGTTACAGATGTTGTTACAGACGGTAATTCAGTCTATAAAGTTGATAATGGACATTCTATGTTAGGGAAAATCTCAGGTACAGGTTGCATGTTAACGTCTATTATTGCTAATTTTTGTGCTGTGGAAAGTAATCATTTACAGGCAACCGTTTCAGCAATGGTTGCATTTGGACTAGCTGGTGAATTAGCTGCTTCACGTTCAGAGGTGAAAGGCCCTGCTTCTTTTAAAGAAGCGTTCTTTGATGAAATATTTAACTTAACAGACGAAAAATTAAATAGGGGTATAAAGGTACGAGGAGAAGTTAACTAAATAAATTTTTAAAAGAGGTGAGTTAAGGTGAAGAAGTTTTTAGCGATGTTGGGTATTATAGTTGTTTTGTTATCTTTTGCTTTTTCTAAGGAATTGACTGTCTATGTTTACGAAAGTCTTAGTTGGATTGAAGAAGGAACGATTCAAAAGTTCGAAGAGATGAACGACTGTGAAGTAAAAGTGGTAAAATTGGGTGATGCAGGTAACGTTCTTACACGGCTAGTTTTGGAAAAGAAAAATCCTCGAGCGGATGTCGTCATTGGTCTTGATCAGTCTTTAGCTGCAAAAGCTGTTGGAGAAGATTTATTGATCCCTTACAAACCAAAAAATATTGAAAATGTTAGAGACAAAGCGTTGTTATTTGATCCGGAATGTTATGTAATTCCTTATGACTATGGAGCTATAGCCATTATTTACGATCCAGAAAAGATACAAGATGAATTAGAATCTTTTGAAGATCTAACTAAATATAAAAACTCATTGATAATACAAGATCCAAGAGCATCAAGTACTGGTCAAGCCTTTTTACTATGGACAATAGCCGTGTATGAAAATGAGTGGAAAGACTTTTGGGAAAGACTTATGCCTGCAATATTAACAGTAAGTCCTGGCTGGAGCGATTCCTTTGCAAAATTTGAAATCGGTGAGGCACCCATGATGGTCAGCTATGCAACTGATAGTGCATACTCACAATATTATTATGGATCTAGTAAGTACAAGGTTTTCATACCCAAAGAAGGTGCTTATGTTCAGATAGAAGGTGCCGGTATCGTTAAAGGAACTGATAATTTAGTTTTAGCTGAGAAATTTATAGAATTTATGTTGACAGAAGATTTTCAAAAAGAAATACCTTTAAAACAATGGATGTTCCCAGTAATTGATGTTGGACTCCCTGAGGTTTACCAATATGCAGTGGTTCCCGAAAAAATCCTGACGATTCCAGCCCAAGAAATTTCAAACAATCTAGAAAGATGGTTGAAAGAATGGGAGGCTCTATTATACTGATCTTATGAACAATATAAGAAGCAAGAATTTACTATTTATTTTATTTTTGTGTTTGTGGTTAATACCTTTTTCTTTTTTATTTAAAGATTTTTTTCGTTTAGAAGGTTTAGTGAATTTCTTGGATCCGCGTACGTGGCGGATCCTTGGTTTTACTTTTTATCAAGCTATTCTTTCATCTGTGTTGTCATTGGTGATAACTTTAATTCCCGCGTATTTTGCTTCAAGAAATGAAGGGATCATATCTAAATTATTAGACAATACTATTTTTATCCCTTTCTTTTTCCCACCGATCTCGGCAGTTATGGCTTTCACTCTTGTTTATTCTTCAGTAGGTATTCTTTCAAAATTGGGTTTTAGTTTTGATATTATGTACACCTTGAAAGCAATAATATTAGCCCATGTATTTTATAACTCTCCCATATTTGTTCGTTACATATCGGAAGCTCTTAGAAGGGTACCTGCAAGTTTTACAGAAACAGCCAGTATTGAAGGAGCCAGTAAATTTAAAACTTTTATTAACGTAGAATTACCTTTGATAATTCCGTCTATTTCAAGGGCTTTATTCTTAGTATTTACATATAACTTCACAAGTTTTGCGATTGTTTTAAGTTTAGGTGGTGTAAAATATTCGACTTTGGAAGTGGCTATTTCTAAGACATTGAGAAGTACCTTGGACTTTCCCAAGGCATTATCTTATGCTTTAATTCAACTTATAATCCTCACGATGCTTAATATCGTTATATCAAAATTTGAACCTATCTCTTTTGAATATGAACCATTCTCTCAAAAAAAATCCGGATATTTAAGTAGAACAATATCCGCCTTTTACTTGATCTTTGAATATTCAATTGTCTTGGTAGGCATTGCAGCTTCTTTTTTTGATTTTATAAACATGAAATTCGATATATCTTCATTTCTGCATTTATTCTCTAAAGAGTTGAATCGTGTATATCCCGTGGTTAGATCAATCATAAATTCTTTTTTAGTCTCGGCAATTGCAGCTTTATTTGCTGTAATAACAGCATATTTTCTATTGAAAAATTACAGTAAACTCATCAATGTTAGCGTAATGGCTACTTTAGGAATATCATCTGCTTTTTTGGGTATGGCTCTGCTTTATTTAAATATATTGTTTGATATTCCATTCGTATTGTTATTGATTCTGGGATATTTCTTAATAACCATACCTATCGCGTATTCATTTTTGTTCCAACCGGTACGTGGATTTGACGATAAAATAATTGAAGCTGCAAAAATAGATGGGGCAAACAACCTAATCATCTTTCTAAAAATAGAATTGCCCCTTCTGTTTTCTTCGTTTATAAGTGCGTTTCTGCAAATATTTGCAATGATTTTTGGTGAATTCACCATCAGTTATACGATGCAAGTGAGGGATTACTTTCCCCTTGCAAGTGTTGTTAATTATTCTCTTTCCTCAGGGAGATTATACCAAGAAGCAAATGCTTTAAGCGGACTGAACATACTTTTAATCTTCTTTATCTTTTATATAAGCAATAAGTTTGTAAAAAAATCAGAAATTTAAATACCATCTTTTTCAACTACAGCAATAGCGAATTCCGTAATAAAATATGCTTTCATCATATAATATTTTTCGCTTTCCTCGTCACTTAAAATTTCTTCAAACAATTTACTGTTGGGAATACTAAGTTTGTTTCTCAATACAACTAACATATTGAATTCTCTGATCTCACCTATTTCAAAATATTTCACGAGCCCCGTAGCCTTTAAATAATTATTTACAGCAGTTTTTATGTAATTGTATATCTTTTGTTTTATTGGTAAAAATTTAAAAAAGTTGTTTCTCATCAAACTAGCGATCTTCATTGCGCCGATTTTTCTAATAGATAAAAGTTCAAAAATGTTGTCGTATTTAAAATTGATGTACATACCAAAAAATTTTCCACTCAATCTCCCTTTGATATCTTTTTCTTTTAACATCTCACTGTTGATAGTCAGTGCGAACGGAAATATAGTTATTGTTTCTAAAAAGTTATCGAAATTAATTTCTAAATCATCAATACCGTAGTTTAATTTTTCCTCAACTTCAGATCTTACACTGATTTCTGCTTCTTTGAATTTATAAGCAGCTTCCTTTAAATTTTCTATAATTTCGTTCATTTCACTTGGATCAGCATTTTTTAAAAATTCAAGATTAAACTTTTGAAGCTCAGGGTGTTCCTTAAACAATCTATTTAAAAATTCTCTGAATTCTTCACCATCGTGATCGCTCATAATAAATTCCTCCAAGCAAAGTTTCGGTGAAAATATTTCTTTTTCATATTAATTATAACATATTTTGTGATTTCTACAGAATTTTTTGAAGCCAAATAAAAAAGTGATATAATTTTAAAGGTAAAAGTAATTTTGTGGGGTGCAATATATAGAGTTTCTAAGGAAGAGAGTAAAATCAAAAATAAAAAGGAGTGAAACTAAATGCAAGATTACCATGAACCTTATGAAGAACTAAGTGACAAAGATCGTTCTTATGTCTATGCATTAAACAGTTTAAAAGAAGAGATTGAAGCAATAGATTGGTACAACCAAAGGGCAGCTGTTTCTAAAGATCCAACCATCAAAGAAATTATGGAACACAATAGAGATGAAGAAATTGAACATGCGGTAATGCTTATCGAATGGTTAAGAAGAAACATGGATGGATGGGATGAAGAACTGAGAACATATCTTTTCACAGATAAACCGTTGTTGGAAGTAGAGGAAGAAGCTGTAGAAGGAGAAAGCAAAGAAGAGACTTCTTCAAAGAAAAAAGGCGATTTAGGCCTAAAAGGATTGAAGTAGAAAAAATTTCAAAGATGAAGGAGGGTAAAAAATGGATTTTCTTAAAAGAGATTTAGCTCCAATAACGGAAGAAGCATGGGAAGAATTAGACAACAGGTCTAAAGAGATTTTTAAGAATAAATTAAAAATAAGACCAATTATCGATGTAGAAGGCCCTTATGGCTTGAATTATTCTTCATACAATTTAGGCACAAACGAACTTGTTGAAAACCCAAGAGATGGATTAGGATGGGGAATAAGGCAAGTTTTACCTCTAGTAGAAATTAGAAACCCATTTGTTTTGAAACAATGGGAGCTCGATAATATCGAAAGGGGTTTAAAAACTCCGGATTTGGAAGGGTTAGAAACCGCTGCTAAACAGTTGGCTTCATTTGAAAATAAATTGATTTTAAAAGGTATAGAAAAAGCAAATATAACTGGCTTACAAACTTTAGCTAAGCAGAATTCTGTAGAAAGCTCCAAAGAAAGCGTAAAAGATTTTGTTAAATCATTATTTGAAGTAAAAAAGCGATTCATGGATCAAGGTATTGAAGGACCATATACATTGGTTATTAACAAAGAAATATGGCAAGATTTATTTGCCATGAATCTATCTTATCCTTTGGATTTAGTTGTAAAAGAAATTATAGATGCCAAAGTGAAACCTGTACATGAAGTGGATGAAAGTTTTGTAATTTCTAATCGTGGGGGAGACTTTAAATTAATTTTAGGCCAAGATATTTCCTTAGGTTATGATAGTAAGTTTGATGAGCAGCTTAAATTTTTCTTCACTGAAAGCTTAACTTTCCATGTAGTAACTCCAGAAGCTATTGTTGGGTTAGAAATATAAGTCACTTTTAAAAATCATTTGTTGCACCAATCTGTATAGTAAAAAAAAATCGGCCTCGATTTGTTTTTATCTAAATCGTAATTTGAGGCCGATTTCTTCTGTTTTTAGATTGTAAGAATCCCTTTTTCATCTTCTAATTTATTTTTGATATTATTGATTTTATTTTTTATCATTTCATTTCCCATCAACAAAGAATGTTCTATTTTTTTTACGGAATGAATAATAGTGGAATGATTTTTATCTAATTTCTCGGAGATATCTTTAGTTTTCAACTTCATAGTAGTCTTAAAAAGATAAGCTAAAACTTGACGAGCTAAAGCTATTTCTTTTTTTCTCGATGACGAGAAGATATCCTTACGATTTATATTAAATTCAGTGGCGACCAGATCTATAACGGTATCTATTTTCACTGTTTCAAGAACTTGGGGTGATTGGAGCCTAACTTTGTTTGTGTTCATCCTGATCATTGAATTGACTATCGTTTTTGCAGATTCAATATTTACTGGTGTACCCGAAATTTGGCTTTGTAAGAGAAGGTTCATTATGGCTCCCCGAAGTTTTCTTAAGTTTGTATCTACATGTTCGGCTAAATAATAAGCGACGTCATCGGTTAGTTGAAGTGAAATCATTTGTGCCATTTTCTTTGCTATTAAATACTTTGTGGTTTTATCGGGTGCTTGTATGTCAGTTATCAAACCCATCTCAAATCTACTAATCAATCTAGGATGAAAGGTGGCCAGTTCATCAGGTGTTCTATCAGAACAAATTACTATCTGTTTTCTCGAGTTAAAAAGAGAATTAAATGTATGGAAGAGTTCACTTTGTACGGTATTTTTTCCGATTAAAAATTGAACATCATCTATCAATAAAAAATCAACATTTCTTCTAAAGCGTTCTCGAAAGTTCTCCATTTCACTTGCTCTTATTCCATCCATCATTTGATTCATAAATTCCTCAGCAGTTACATACTTCACCTTCAAATCAGGGGCGTTTTCCATCAAAAAGTTTCCTATTGCATGTAAAAGATGGGTTTTACCTAGTCCTACATCTCCATATATGAATAAAGGATTATATTTGCCAGGATTTTTGCAAACTTCCAGGGCTGAATAATAAGCTATTCTATTGGAATTTCCAGTAACAAAGCTATCAAAAGTGAACTCAGGATTAAACTCTGATAGTTTCAAAGGCCGGTTTTTTATTATTGGACCATTTACTGCATTTTTCTGTTCTTTACTAATGGGTATTTCCTTGAAAACTACCTCTAGAGGCTTACCAGCGATATTATTTATAGTTTCTTTTATTATCGAACCAAACCTTTTCTCGACGGCCTCTTTAATAAATAGATTTCCCAATCCAACGATGACCTTTTTGTCGTCTAATTCTAAAATTTGAGCCGTCGAAAGCCAGTTATTCCAGGTATCTCTAGACATGTTGGAACGTAGTTTTTCTATTAGTTCGTGCTTTTCCATTATTTTCACCCCTTGGAATAAAAACCACTATATACTTTATCATAAGGGGGCAACTTAATCAAGAAAATTTTTGATTAAAAATCTGGTTAAACGCTATTTATGCTTGATATAGAACTTATCTTTTTTAGATCCCTCATTTTAAAGTGATTTAAGAACAAAATTGAGGAATTAAAATTGTTAAATCTTTGTTGTAAAAAATAGAAATGTATAATATACAAACGTATTAATTTTAGAATAATAAATAATGTTAATATTTAATTATGTTAATTTAAAATAACTTAATTTAAGCATAGATCTATCGATAACTATAAAAATGTTCAACGCTTAAATCCAATCTTATGATATTTTTTATTCCTTCTCTCGCTAGTTATGGTTTTTTTGTTACTTGACTCTCAAAGATATTAATTATATAATAGAGATAATTAAAATAATTTTAATTAAGTTACCAAATATCGCTTTATTTTTGAAATTTTTGTCAATAAAAGAATCTCTATGAAATTCTTTTCATGTTTTTGTAAAACTAGTTATGGTTTTAATAAGTAATCATCATAAGGTATTGTTGGAGAACGACTGTTTAAGTGTTACATATCAGCACATTTTACGAGGAGGGATTTTATGAAAAGGTATTTGGTGAGTTTATTTGTTGTGTTGGTTTTATTTGTTGGAGTTTGGGCACAATCTACCATTGTTGTTGGGACAACAGACAAGATTAGAACCCTAGATCCAGCTTTGTGTTATGACTACTTTTCTAGTAACATATTACAAAATGTTTTAGCTGGACCAGTAGACTACAAGGTTAATTCTACGGAAATTGTGCCCAATTTATTCGAAAGTTGGGAAGTATCTGAAGATGGATTAGAGTATCTTTTCCATGTAAAAAAAGGTGTTGTTTTCGAAGATGGTACCCCTATAGATGCATCTGTTTTTAAATTCTCCTTCGATAGGGTGATAAAACTTGGAGGAGATCCTGCGTTCTTACTCTCAGATATAGTTGAATCAACCGAAGTGGTCGATGATTATACCTTCAAAGTAACTCTTCAGTATCCTTTTTCAGCTTTTGTTTCAGTATTAGGTTATACCGTTGGATGGCCAGTTAATCCAAAGGTATTTCCCGCAGATCGTTTTTATGATGGAGCGCCTTCCGCTTCTGGTCCATACAAAGTCACCGAATGGATAAGGGACGTAAGAATTACATTGCAAGCAAATGACAAATATTTTGGTAAAAAACCAAAAACGGATAGAATCATCATTTTATTCTACGAAAACGCTGCAACGTTGAGATTGGCTTTGGAAACCGGTGAAATAGATATTGCTTACAGACATTTAGACCCAAGAGACATACAAGATTTAAAAAGTTCTAAAAGTGTTCAAGTTATTCAGGGGGAAAGTCCACAAATCAGATATTTAGTATTCAATACACAGAAAGAACCTTTCGACAATCCTTTGGTAAGACAAGCGATTTCCTTGGCTGTTGAAAGAGATGTAATCGTCGAAGAGGTATTTTTGAATATGGCATCACCCCTATACTCTCTAGTACCAATGGGAATGTGGAGTCATGAAGACGTCTTCCAAGAAGGAGATCTTGAGGCTGCAAAACAACTTCTGTATCAAGCCGGTTACGACGAAAAAAACAAACTGGTGATTGATCTTTGGTACAGTCCTACTCATTATGGGACAACAGAAGCAGATGTAGCCCAAGTTTTAATGGAATCCTTAGAAAAGACAGGAATTATCGATATCAACTTAGAATATGCGGAATGGGCAACCTACGTTGATTATTTTTTAAACGGAGTTATGGGTATGTTCTTATTGGGTTGGTATCCTGATTACATAGACCCTGATGACTATCTCTGGCCATTCTTAAGTGAAAGTGGAGGTAGATCGTTGGGTAGTTTTTATGTTAACCCAGTAACTGAAAGTTTGATGAGAGCAGCAAGAGTAGCGACTGACCAAGAAGTTAGATCTCAATTGTACAAATTGGTCCAACAAGATCTAGCTTTCAACGCACCATACGTTTCACTTTGGCAAGGTGTAGAAACGGTAGCTGCCCAAAATAATATCAAAGGAATTTTGTTAGAACCTTCTCAGGTCTTTAGGTATTATTTGCTTTACAAGGAATAATTTTCTTAAGAATTTTTTGAACGCTTGAAACTACAACAACTGCCCCGATTTATTTAAGAATCGGGGCAATTTTAAGAAAACCAACCTCAGAAAAGAAGGGTGATCTAAGTGTCTCTGAGAAATTATATTATTGTGAGAATCTTGTTGGCAATTCCCATGCTTTTTGTTCTTTTAGTAGTTATATTTTTCGTTATTAGGATAATTCCCGGAGATCCTGTTGCAGCAATGTTAGGTGGGAAAGCCTCTCAAGAAGTTATTGAAGCCAGAAGGGCAGAATTAGGACTTAACGATCCCATACTGGTTCAATTTTTTAAATATGTAGGGGGGCTATTCAAAGGTGACTTGGGAACTTCAACAATGACGGGAAGGCCCGTACTTGATGAGATATTAGAAAGATTTCCTGCCACACTTGAATTAACGATTTTTGCATTTATTATAGCTGTAGTTATAGGGATCTTTTGGGGATCAAAAGCCGCACAAAAAAGAGACAAACCCGTAGATATAATTGCCAGAGGATTTTCGATGCTCATGTATGCTGTACCGGTATTTTGGTTTGGTCTGATGATGCAATTCATTTTTGGAATGCAGTTGAAATGGTTACCCATTGCCGGGAGGATCGGAGCTACAGTTCAATTTGAAGAAATTACAGGTTTGTTTTTACTGGATTCTCTTTTAAGAGGGAACTGGGCATCTTTTCAGGCTGCCTTAAAACATTTATTGTTGCCTGGTATTACTCTTGGCCTAGTTATCTCGAGTATTTTTTTAAGAATGGTTAGAAATAATACAATTTTAACGTTAACCTCTGACTATGTTAAATCTGCTAAAGCAAGAGGGATACCTGAAAATAGAATACTGTACAGACATGCTTTAAGGAATGCGTTGGTTCCTATATTAACGGTCATGGGATTACAGCTTGCATTATTGATGGCTGGAGCTGTTTTAACAGAAACAACTTTTTCTTGGCCAGGGATTGGAAGTTATCTCATCATGAAAATCAGATACAGAGATTTTCCCGCTATTCAAGGAGCGATAGTCTTTTTCGCCATTTTCGTAATAATAATTAATATAATAGTAGAAATTATCAACGCTTTAATAGACCCAAGGGTAAGGTACTGAGGAGGGTATAAAATTGGAAGAAAATAAATTCATTTCATCGAAGATTGGAAAGAGCTTCTCCAGATTCTTTAGAGGTTCAAATGCTTGGCTTACCTTCATAGGTATGGTTATTTTGATTTTTTATATTTTCTTGGCTATTTTTTCCCCTCAAATAGCTCCTTACGACCCCACAGAAAGGGTTGGAAGATCTTTAACCCCTCCGAGTAATGAATTCTGGTTTGGAACAGACAACCTTGGTAGGGACGTATTTAGTAGGGTTGTTTATGGGGCCAGAATTGCCTTAACAATAGCTTTTGTTTCCGTAGCAATAGCTTCAGCAATTGGTATACCGTTAGGTTTATTATCAGGATTTGTGGGAGGAATATTCGATAGAATAATGACCATAGTTATGGATGCTATATATTCCTTTCCAGGTTTAATTCTCGCCATAGCGATAGCTGCATTTTTAGGGCCGGGTATTATGAATATCGCTATTTCCATAGCCGTTGTTTACATACCCACATACTTTAGGGTCATTAGAAATCAAGTATCTTCAGTAAAAAATGAACTTTATGTCGATGGAGCCAGAGCTATAGGTGCTTCGAACTTATCTATTTTGGGGAGGTATATACTTCCAAATGTACTTCCATCCGTTGTAGTTGTGCTTTCGATGAACCTAGCAGACGCCATAATGACAGAAGCTGGATTGAGCTTTTTAGGATTGGGAATAGCTCCTCCAACTCCCGATTGGGGTTTTGATTTGAGCAATGGTCAAAGATTTATTTTGAGTGGTGCTTGGTGGGCCTTGACATTTCCAGGTGTTGCTATAATGACTGTTACACTCGGATTTTCTATGTTCAGTGAAGGTCTAAACGAGATGCTGAATCCAACAATTAGGGAAAGAAGGTAGTAAGCGTGCTTGAAGTAAAAAATCTTAAAGTCTATTATAAAAGTGAAGATGGAATTATAAAAGCGGTTGACGATGTTAGTTTTAATGTAAAAGATGGGGAAACACTTGGACTAGTGGGAGAATCAGGCTGCGGGAAATCCACCTTGGGACAAGCTATAATGAAAATATTGCCTTTAAATGCACAATTGTATGGAGAAATTAAATTAAATGGTCAAAATATAACTACAATGAACGAAAAACAAATGAGAGAAATTCGTGGTAGAGATATAACCATGATCTTTCAAGATCCGATGACTTCCTTGAACCCAATTATGAAAGTCAAAGACCTTTTTGTTGAAATTGTGAAAGCTCATTTTCCTGATATATCCGAGCAAAAAGCAATAGAAATGGGAGGAAGTGTCTTAAAAGATGTGGGAATAGATCCTAGCAGGATGAACCAGTATACATTTCAATTCAGTGGTGGTATGAGGCAAAGGGTGATGATCGCCTTAGGGCTCGTTTTAAAACCGTCTTTTGTTATTTCTGATGAGCCAACGACTTCTTTGGATGTCATAGTTCAAGCTCAAATAATAGAGTTGATGAATAAATTAAGGGACGAATACCAAATGTCCATGTTGCTTATAACACATGACTTAGGTGTAGTTGCTCAACTTGCAGATAGGATTGGAGTCATGTATGCAGGTCATTTGGTGGAAATATCTTCAAAGGAAAATATTTATTACAATCCCAAACACCCATATACAAAAGCCCTTTTAGATTCAATCCCAAATACGGATATCAAAGATAAAGATTTAAAATATATTCCTGGAAGTCCTCCAGATTTGGGTAAACCTCCGAAAGGATGTCGATTCGCACCACGGTGTGAATACGCAATGGACATCTGTCACAAACAAGAACCTAAAAGTTTTTTAATTGAAGGATCTGAAGTTAAATGCTGGCTGTATGAAAAATCTCAAGATTTAAAAAATGTAAATGTAGGTGGTACTAATGACTGAAAATACAATCTTAAAAGTTGAAGGATTAAAAAAATATTTTCCTTTAAAAAGAACGGTTGGTGAAGTTTTGACTAGAACCTCTCCTAAATATGTAAGGGCGGTAGATGAAGTTAATTTTGAAGTAAAAAAAGGTGAAACTCTTGGTTTGGTTGGGGAATCAGGAAGCGGGAAAACCACAACAGGTAGGTTAATTACAAGATTAGAAGATCCCACTGAAGGAAAAATTTTATTCAAAGAACAAGACATCAGTACCCTAACAAAAAAGGAATTAAAACACATAAGAAAAGAGATTCAAATAATCTTTCAAGATCCACTTGCAGCCTTGAATCCTCATATGAGGATTGGTGAAGCTGTGATGCATCCTCTACAAATACACAATATGGGAAAGAACCGTTATGAAAGGCAGAAGCTTGTTATGGAAATGTTGGAAAGGGTACAGTTATCCCCTGCGAATGAGTATTATTATAGATATCCTCGTGATTTATCAGGTGGCCAAAGACAAAGGGTTGTAATAGCAAGGGCTTTGATCTTAAAACCTATCTTTATTGTAGCTGATGAAGCAGTTGCGATGCTAGATGTCTCAGTTAGGTCCCAATTGTTGCAACTGATGATCAACCTAAAGAAAGATTTTGATTTGACTTATCTTTTTATCACACACGATTTAGCTACAACCAAATATATTTGTGACAGGATTGCAGTAATGTACTTGGGTAAAATTGTAGAAGTTGGAAATTTTGAGCAAATATATACAAAACCCAAACATCCATACACTCAGGCTCTAATATCAGCGGTTCCTGAGCCTGATCCAAAGAGTCAGAAAAAAAGAATAATACCTCAAGGAGAAGTTCCCAATGCCGTTAACATTCCTACAGGTTGTAGGTTTCATCCTAGATGCTCATATGCAAAAGAAATTTGTAAAATTCAAGAACCCATTTTGAAAAATGTTGAAAATCAACAAGTTGCGTGTCATCTATATGATTCGGAATACGAAAAGAGTATTGTATAGACTTTATTTCCTTTTAAAGAAAAGGTTTATAGCTAATTTTAACTTTTTTGAACCTATAATATACGCTGATAAAAAATAAACGAGGGCACTAAGAGCAATCAGAAAAACAACTAGCACTCGAGTATCAAAAAATCCTTTACAAGACACAATAAATATAGACATTATAGCGCTTGCAATGAAAATTTTAAATATTTCTACCCAATCTTCACCAGTCAAACCTTTAATAATATTGAAACCCGTCATAAACATGCCAACAATACCGGAAATAGCAGTTGCAAATGCGATACCCACAACACCAAATTTAAAAGCCAACAAAACATCGAGAAATGCGTTCACTAAAAGCATTACAACTGCCACTAAAGAAGGATACCTTGTATTTAATTTAGAGTGATAAGTTCTAATAAAGATGGTATGTAAAGAATAAAATGGAAGCCCCAGAGAATAATATAACAAGGTTTTTGCTGTTATCAACGTATCTTCAAAGGTAAAGCTACCGTGTTGATATATCAAAGCGACGATCTCTTTGTTCAAAAATATTAAACCAAACATAGATGGAATTGCCAAGAATAAAGTCAGTTCTATACTGTCTCTCAAATTCTTATTGTATTCTTTTTCATCTTTTATACTTGAAGAATACGATAATTTAGGTAAAAGGGCGTTTGCAACACTGATGGCAAATATGCTTAAAGGAAGCTGATAAATTCTTAGGGCGTATTGAATAGTTGAAACACCACCCGTACCGGTCCATGTTGCGATATTGGTATCAACCAAGGTATTCAAGGAAGCCACAGCTACTCCTAATAATGCGGGACCAAACAAGTTCATTATACTTTTCAGATCTTTGAAATTAAAATCAAGTGTCATCCGGAAAAGAATCTTTCTTAAGATATAAAAAACTAACACAAACTGTAAAACTCCTCCCACTGTGAATCCTATAGTTGGTCCTAATATTCTTGGGGAAAAGTAAGAAGATAAAAAGATAAACACAATACTGCAAATGTTAGATAAAGCCGGAGCGAAAGCAGGTCCAAAATAAATATCGTTACTATTTAAAACACCTGTAGCTACTGCCCACAAGGAGATAAAAATTATAAATGGATATGTAATTTTCAACAAATAAGAGGTTAATTCCATCGTTGATTCAGATAAACCGGTTCCCAAGACTAAAACTATTTGGTCCGAAAAGATATATACAGGTATATATAATAAAACAGTCGTTATTAATACAAACCATATTGTGGTACTGAGAAACACCTGAGAATCTTTTCCTTGTTTTCTTGTAAATAAAGGAATAAAAGCTGAGGAGAGAGCTCCATCAGCGAAGATTTTCCGAAGAAAGAAAGGGAGGATAATGGCTACTAAATATGCATCATACTCTGCACTAATTCCAAAATAATGAGCAAAGGTAGCATCCCGTAAAAGACCTAAAAATCTACTTATAAGAGTTGCCAAAGAGAAAAGAAATGTATGCCTCAACAATTTCGACATCTAATTGCCCCCGATATTCTTTATTTTGTTCTATACAGTCTATCTCCTGCATCTCCCAAGCCAGGAACGATATACGCTTTTGAATTGAGTTTACTATCCAAAGCAGCGGTGTAAATAATCACATCTGGGTTTTCACTTATAACTACGTTAACTCCCTCGGGAGCTGCTATCAAGGACATAATAGTAATATTCTGCCCTCCCTGTTTTTTCACTTGCTTTATAGCGTGGTTCATAGAATGTCCTGTGGCAAGCATAGGATCGAGAATAAAGATTTGATGGTCTTCTGTCAAAGGTGGAAACTTCACATAATACTCTATTGCATTGAGAGTTTCTGGGTCTCTATACACTCCTAAAAAACCCACACTAGCATTTGGAACTAATGAAAGTACACCATCCAACATACCTAAACCCGCTCGTAATATAGGAACTATAGTAACTTTTTTGTCTTCAACAATCTCGCCCTTCGTCAGTGCAATTGGTGTTTCAACTTCAATCTCCATAGTTGGAAGATTTCTGGCTGCTTCATAAGTAAGAAGAAGAGTTATTTCATTTAAAAGTTCCCTGAATTCTTTAGGTCCTGTTTCTTTATTTCTCATTATAGAAAGTTTGTGTTTTATCAAAGGATGATCAACGACCTGAAGATTATCCATGTAGAAAATCGCACCTCCCGAGTTATTGTTAGAAATATCTATCTAAAGCTGGATTAAACGTGATTGTAAATATCATAAAAATCAACTCCTTCACGGTACATCATGACCTAATGCAGCTTCATAGATTTTAAACCATTGCTCCCTTATCATTTCTATGTTCAGAGCTTCAACGGCATTCTTGAGTCTTTCTAATCTACCGCTTCCTGAAATAGGGATTACTCCCACAGGATGGTTTAAGAGCCAAGCGTATACAACAGTATCAATCGAATCGATACCGAGTTCTTTGCCGACTTCTTTCAACGTTGTCAATATTCTTACCGACTTGTCGTTTGAGGCATCGAATAATTTCCCACCGGCCAAAGGTGACCATGCCATAGGATTGATATTTTTTCCTTTTAGAAAATAAATATTATCGTTTTCAAAATGTTCTAAGTTAAAAGGGGAGATTTCTATTTGATTGGTCACCAAAGGAAGATTCAATTTGGATTGTAAAGCTTCAAACTGATTGATGGTGAAGTTAGATACTCCGAAGAAACGAACTTTACCAGATTTGTGTAACTCTATGAAGGCTTCTGCAATTTCTTCTAGGTTCATGAAAGGATCTGGGCGGTGTATCAAGAGTAAATCGATATAGTCGGTATGAAGATTGCGAAGGGAATTATCTACAGATTTCAGTATATGGTCTTTGCTGGTATCGTAATAATGGATTCTTTTTGTTTCTTTGTTGGGAAGAACTATACCACACTTGGTTACAATCTGGATCTTATTTCTAAGAGAAGGATTTAATTTTAAGGCTTCTCCAAATAAGCTTTCACAAGTATAATTTCCATAAATATCAGCATGATCAAAAGTAGTTACTCCTAAGTCTATCGCTTTCAAAATAAATTCTTCTGTTTCTTTTGTGGAAAGATTCCAGTCTCTAAGTCTCATCATTCCTTGTACTATTTTTGATAAGTACAAACCACTATCAGAAACGTTTATTTGCATTATTTTCACCTCACAATTTAAAAGAATTTTCACACTTTTTGTTCGATTTATTATAACATATTTTGTTCTTAGCTGTTTTTTGAAATAAAAAAAATCAATAAACTTTTAATTTTTTGATATAATCATATGTATTACCTGAATCCGTGATATAAAAGATCAGAACAATCTCCAAACATTAATAACACAATGTTTCTAGAGCATTTAATCTTTCCCCCAATAGGTGATATAATAAAAATATAATAATATACAAAGGGTGAAAGATATACAAAGATTTATACTTGTTCAATCTAATGAAGAAATAATACCTATAGGAGGATTATCTCTTGTAGGTGCACTCTTGGATAAAACTGGTTTAAACGAAAGACTCAATAAAGTTCCTCTAAAGGATCTATCTAGTATGAGAATTAGTAATAGTGATATCATAAGAAGTTAGTTGGGTCTTTTATGCCAAGGTAAAAATGATTTTCAATATATAGAAGAATTTCGTGAAGACCCTTTTTTCGAAGTCTCACTGGGTTTAGATAAAGTACCATCATGTTCTCGGATAAGGTAGAGAATGAATTTAGCATCAGAGATATTTAAGCCCATTATTAAAGAAGAATCTGAAGGTCTTCTAAGAGCGATGGATATTAAATTAACTGCTTACGCAGATAACTATATTCCACTGGATATAGATGTATCCCCCTTGATAATACGGGTACCAAAAAAGAAGGAGTAAGTTATACCTACGTCTTATCGGGCAAAGCAGCCTAAAAGACCGGAATGCACCTATTCAGAAGAAAGTGCAGAGAAGGAGACTAAAATCCGTAATACGTGATATGATTTTAATGGCTGCAAAATTAGTAAAGCACGGTGGAAGATATTTTGTAAAGTTTGGTAAACGATGCAAATGGTTCCCGGTAATAAGAAATGTATGTGATTCTATTGTTCTTAAATGCTAGAAATATTGTTGATAAGGTCATAAAATAATAAATGAAAACATCAACAGTGTTCCTAGAACAGAGTGCGTAGGCGTAGTATGCCCTTTTTTAGGCTAATATTCCTCAGATAATTAGAAGTTCTGATATTATGATGTTTTTTGTTGTTTTCTATACAATTTAGAACAAAAGTCTTGCATATTTTATTCATGTTTTTGAAGATATTTTTGACTGAATTATAATTATCACGGATTCAGGTATAAACCAGGCTACGTGGTAAAATCTTTTGCTCTTCCTTATAGGCAAACTGCGAGTCAAAAGGGTAAAGACTCCTTTTCCTTAGATGGATGGGGAGTGTGGCAAAGGGAGCGCTATTAAAACGTTTTAGAGTTTCTAAAAACAGTATTATATTTAAAAAGGTGGTTTTTACTCTGATAAACGATATAAAAACAATCGAAAAATTACAACAAATAGAACTCTTCGTTTTAGATATAGACGGCACTTTTTATGTCAGTCAAAAGTTAGTTAACGGTGCATTAAAATTCTCAAGTCTTTTGAAAAAGCAAAATAAAAAACTTGTTTTCTTAACCAACAATTCAAACAAATCAAAGAAAGAGTACCTACAAGAGTTTGACGCTTTAAACTATCCTATAAAAGAAAACGAAATCTACACCGCAGGCATAACTGCTGCAGAGTACATAAAAGATAAGTTTGGCGCAAAAAGGATTTTTTTGGTGGCTACTCCCTCAATGATACAAGAATATGAAAGATTAGGCCATTCAATTGTTACAGATTCCCCTGAGATGGTGGTAGTTACCTTTGATAAAAGCTTAACCTATGATAAGTTGGCAAAAGCTTCCATATTTGTATCTAAAGGGGCGTTCTTTTTTGTTACCAATCCAGATTTGAACTGTCCAACAGAAGAAGGCCCTATACCTGATTCAGCTGCTATTGCAAGTGTAGTATCTAGAGCATGCAATAAAGAACCTGACGTTATCTTCGGGAAACCAGATCCGAAGATCTTAGAAATGATAATGAAAGATTATCAAGTAACGCCTGAAAAAACTTGTATAGTTGGAGACAGATTGTATACCGATATATTAATTGGAATAAACGCTGGTGCATTATCCACATTAGTATTAACCGGGGAAGCAAAATTGGAAGACTTAAAAGATTCTGCAATAAAACCGGATCTTGTAGTTGGCGATTTAGGCCAACTTGCAGATCTCATCATGGGTGGAGAGCGTGGCTAAAGGCATAATCTTTTGTTCTTCCGTAGATGGTTTGGGGGACGTGGCTAAAGGCCTAGCCTTTTATTTTTTCCTTAGATGGGTGCGGATGGTTTTGCTGGGTTGTGCAAAAAGATTTTTTAAAATAAACTTCGATTTTGAACTTGGGGTTCTTAAGGGGTTTGCCCCTTAACGCACGGGCGAAGGGGCGCTATCATGTGACTTTCTAAAGATGTTATTATTCAAATAACAGGAGGGAAAATTATATTAAAATCTACATTCCAGAAACTTATGAAATAATGCCTCAAAAAAAAATATACCTACTCAGAGCTGGCTTCAATGGGTCTAAATTCCAAATCAACGAAAAATTAAAAGAAGAAATAAATAAAATATATAAGCTTGGTTTAGAATTAGCACAACCAAAAGCCGTATGTGAAACGTATAAAGTAGACTCACTTCCTAAAGAACTGATTCCTAAATCTTTCGAGGGTGTTAACTCTATCACTTTTTTTGTATCCACCTTAGGATACGAAATAGACCATTATATATCAAACGCAAATACTCTCTTTTCCATGCTGATGGATGCTTGGGCTTCCGAAGCTATAGAGGCTTTCAACGAATCTATCGATAAAAGGCTGAGAAAAGATTTCGGTAAAGGTACCAGGAGATTTTCCCCTGGATATTCTGATATAGATGTTAGAAAAAATTGGGATATAGTCAATAATTTACTCAAAACAGAGATAGTAGTTGTCAACAAAGATACTGGTATTATAACTCCAAGAAAAAGTACGGTATGTATGATAGGGTGGTACGATGAATAGAAAAGATTTCGAACAATTATTAAGTAAAAAGATACTTATTTTAGACGGGGGATATGGAACTGAATTTATAAAAAGAGGATATAAAGATATTCCTGCTGAGCTTTTAAACATCAGATATCCTGAGGTAGTATATGATTTACAAAGTGAATACGTAAAATCGGGAGCGGACATCCTTTTAACCAATACCTTCAGTGGAAATCGAAAAAAACTCAAGGAGTTAAATTATGAAGAAGCGTTCGTCAAAGTTAACGTCAAAGCTGTTGAAATTGCCAAGCAAGCATCGAAGGGCAAGGCTTTGGTCTTTGGAGATCTATCCTCTCTAGGAGAGTATCCAAAGCCTATGGGAATGCTTGAAATGGACGAAGCTATAGACGAGTATTATCAGCAGGCAAAAGTGTTGTTTGAAAATGGTGTAGACGGTTTTATCGTTGAAACCATGACTGATATAAAAGAATTAAAAGCAGCTGTGTATGGAATAAGAAAAGTCACAGAGGATTTACCTTTAATAGCTCATATGACGTTTGAAGAAAACGGCCGTTCCGTTACAGGAACTTCTGTGGAAATCTTCGCTAATGTTTTCAATGATTTGGATGTCGATGTTTTAGGAATTAACTGTACTTTAGGTCCAGAGGATCTTTTAAAGGTTTTTGAACGTCTATCGCTCTCAACAAACAAGTTTTTATCAGTCGAACCAAACGCTGGTAAACCCATTTTCGATGGAAAAGATTTGGAATACAAAATGACGCCTGAAATATTCGGAATGTTCGTGGAAGACTATTTAGATTTAGGAGTAAATGTAATCGGAGGCTGTTGTGGTACCTCTCCAGAACATATAAAAGTTATTAGAAATATGGTAAAAAGAAGACCTAAAAAAATAATAAAAGAAATACCTATTATGTACTCTTCAAGAACAATATTAAACAAATTACATCCGTTTAGTGGTATCGGAGAAAGAATAAATCCTGCCGGGAACAAAAAATTTCAAAATGAAATCGAAGAATTCAACTTCGAAAATGTAATAAAAAGAGCTAACAGTCAAAAAAAAGCCAAAGCACATGCAATAGACGTTAACTTGGGTATCGAAAAGATTTTGAATGAAGAGCATTTCAAGCAAGTTATCATAGAGCTAGACAAGCACTCTTCTCTTCCGATTTCTTTTGACATTCAAAATATAGGATTTTTAGAAACAGCTTTAAAAGAGTACCCAGGAAGACCGATAATCAATTCTTCCAAATTAAGTAAAAAAGATCTGAACAGAAAACTCGAGTTGATTAAAAAATATGGAGGATTACTAATAGTATTAGCGCTTGAGAAAGAGATTTTAGAATCTGCTGAAGAAAGGTTACAACTAGTGTTAAGAAAATGGTCGTACATTGAAAGTAAAGGAATAACTAAAGATAGAATTATAGTTGATCCATTAGTGTTGTCCCTTGCTGCCAATAATGATCCAAATATCACCATTCAAACGGTAAAATTGCTTTCACAAAATGGGTTCAATACCACTATTGGTCTTTCGAATCTTAGTTTTGGTTTACCAAACAGAAATTATATAAATGCAGCCTTTCTTTCAAGGGCAAAAAGTAAAGGCTTGACTTCAGCCATCTTAAATCCTGAAGATGAGTTCCTTATGAATACGTTGAATGGTAACCTGTTGTTGGATAAAAATATTGTAATACCAAGTCAGGTTGAAAAACAAGACACATTAACCGAGAAGATCCTACAAGGTGAAATAGCTGAAATAAAACGAATCATTGAAAATCAGTTAAAAGAGAAAAATCCATTGGAAGTTAGTCAAAATGTGCTTGGTAAGGCAATGGAAAATATAGGAGAACTCTACGCACAAGGGAGTATATATCTTCCTGAGTTGTTGTTAGCTGCTGAAACTGTCAAACCCATTTTTGATTACCTAAACAATTTGATTCCTGAATCTCAAAACGATAAAAAAGCTAAAGTCGTACTAGCCACGGTAGAAGGGGATATACACGATATTGGTAAAAATATAGTAGCAGCGGTACTAAGAAGCGCTAACTTCAAAATTATAGATCTTGGCAAGGATGTGGAAACTTCTGTAATAATCAACGCTGTCCAAAAAGAAAAGCCGAATATTTTGGGGTTATCGGCTATGATGACAACTACCGTGGGAAAGATAGAAGAGGTCGTAAATGAATTAAAAAAATTAAGTATTAAGGTGAAAGTTATTGCCGGGGGCGCTTCTATGAACAAAAAACTTGCTGAAACCTTTGGATGTGATGCCTACGCTAAAGATGCAAGCGAAGGGCTCAAGATATGTAAAAGTTGGGTCAATTTGAATTCATAATCGTTATCTTCCGAGGGTGTGGGTCGGAGCGAAGTCCTACTCCCTTATGGGTGGGCAGCGGGGCGAAGGGGTGCTAAAACAAGTTTTAGAGTTGCTAATAACAAAATTTTACTGGGAGGGAAAAATTTATGACAAAAGAGGAACTATTGGAACAGATAGAAGGTCAAGGTATAAAGTTTATTAGACTTCAGATTACAGATATAAATGGTGCCCTAAAAAACGTTGAAATTCCATCTACAGAGTTAGAATCTTCCTTGACTAATGGGACTATGTTTGATGGTTCATCGATTGAAGGACTAGTGAGAATCAACGAATCCGATATGTTGCTTAAGCCTGATATAGACACATTTACAGTTTTACCTTGGACCGTTGAAAGAGAAAAAGTTGGTAGATTCATTTGCGACATTCACACTTCTGATGGAAAACATTTCCCGGGGGACCCGAGGTATGTGTTAAAGAAAGTCATGAATGAGATGAAAGAGTACGGTTATATTCCCTACGCTGGTCCTGAACCAGAATTTTTTATTCTTCCGAGGGATGAGAAAACGAGGCAACCAGTGTTAACTCCTCTTGATAAAGGAGGTTATTTCGATTTACTTCCTATAGATTTAGGGGAAAGGGTCAGAAAAAATATGGTAGAAACTCTACAAAATATGGGGATTCGAGTAGAGGCCGCTCACCATGAAGTAGCAAATTCCCAACACGAGATTGATTTTAGGTACGACAACGCCCTAAGAACCGCCGACAATATTCAAACTTTTAAATTGGTTGTAAGGACGATAGCTCTATTGAATGGATTGTGGGCAACGTTTATGCCAAAGCCATTTTTTGGCATGAATGGTTCAGGGATGCATACCCATTTGAGTATCTTTAAAGACGGGAAGAATATCTTTTACGATCCATACGGTACTTATCAGTTGAGTGATGAGCTTAGATGGTTTGTTGGAGGAATTTTTAAGCATATTGATACAATAACCGTTTTAGCAAACCCAACTATAAACTCATATAAAAGGTTAGTTCCCGGATACGAAGCTCCTGTTAACATCGCATGGTCCGTATCAAACAGAAGTGCTTTAGTGAGGATACCGATGCCGCGGGGGGAAGGCACAAGGTTAGAATTGAGATCTCCTGATCCAACAGCAAATCCTTATTTACTATTAGCAAGTGTTTTTTCATCTGGTTTAGAAGGTATAAAAAACAAGATTGAACCTCCTCAACCCGTTGATGGAAATATTTACGAAATGGACTACAAAGAAAAGAATGAAAAAAATATTAGATATTTACCTGGTTCGCTCCAAGAATCTTTGGAAGCATTGAAAAATGATAAACTTATAAAAGAAGTTTTGGGAGAACATATATTTGAAAAATTTATAGAATTAAAAGAAAAGGAAATTGAAGAGTTTAAGATTGCGGTAACAGATTGGGAGATTAATAAGTACATAAACCAATTTTGATAAAAACTCTATAAATACAATAAGGGAAGAACTAGTCAGCTCTTCCCGTTTTTGTATTTTTAAAGAGGCTCATTCGAATTATCCATCATTAGAATTTTTGAATATTTTTTAAATTATTTATCAGATCTTGAGTAATATAAGGGTTGCAGTAAAGAGCGTCCGACCGAAAAATATTTACATTTTTTCCATCGATATCTACAATTTCACCGCCGGCCTCTTTTAATATTAGATGGCCTGCTGCTACATCCCAGGGATGTGATCTTATAGATATGAAGGCATCCAAAAAACCCGACGCCACATAAGCGATTTGCAAGGCGGCGGTACCAAACAGTCTAATCCTCATAACTTTTTCTTCCAACGCTTTAAAATATTTATATGTTTTTCCTCTCTCATTTCCAAGGGAAATCATAGCATCTTCAAAATTTTTAGCCCAGTGAGGTCTCAATCTTTTATCATTTAAATAGGCTCCGTTATTTTTTGTGGCTGAGTAAAAAAGGTTCATGAAAGGTGAATAGATAATCCCTATTGTTGGTTCTTGATGTTCAACATAGGCAACCGAGATACAATGTTCTGGTAATCCCCTTGAAAAATTAACCGTACCGTCTATAGGGTCTATAACCCAATATTCGTTTTTATCAGGAGTTTTAGTTAACCCTGATTCTTCTGCTAAAAATGATGAATTTGGAAAACTTTTATTTATCTCTTGTATTAGGTATTCCTGTATTTGATAATCCACATCGGTTACAAGATCGGTTCGAGATTTTTTTGAATTAACATGAAAATTCTCGGTACTCCGCATTTTTAATTTTTCACCGGCATCAGAGACTATCCTTTTTATTTCGATGAAATCATTTTTTGTCAACTAACTTTCCTCCTAAAAAGGTTTTGACTATCTTTAGAAACTTTATATATAGCGCCCCTTTGCCCCGCTCCCCACCCATTTAAGGAAAGGACCTGCGGTCCCTAACCCAGCAAGGGAAAAGGTTTTCCACCTTCTCACCACAATTTGTTCCTCGGGGCATTTTAACTTATTTTCCAAAAATATTTATGAGGTTGTAAATTGATATTTTCTACTAATTTGCTTTCAGCGGTCAAGTTGTTATAGATAACAATACTTTTATTTCCTTTTTTTCTTGTAACTTTAAATACACCATCTATATTTTCATACGTAGGTTTTTCTAAAAACAGGTCTTCATTGGCTTGTTTCAAATCAAGCATCTTTTTTATTCCGTGAAAAATCTTATAACTATCGCTGTTTTGATTGTTCAGAGCATCTTTTCTTTTCTTTTCGTCAAAAGGTCCCCTGTTGAAAAATCTTGAATCTTTGTAGCCTATTTTTTCAGTCATTTTTTTATAAAATTCTTCGTTATTTTCCATTCCTATTTCATCACCATAATAATTAATAGGTGTTCCATCCAAAGAAAACAAAATTGAATAAGCTAAAAGCACCTTTTTATAATCCTTACCCATTTGGTTGTACAATCTTCCTGCGATTCCTTCTCCTTCTCTAAAGTTCCATCTTTCATCGAGTAAGTAATATTTCAACATCTTCGACCTTTCTTCTGGATCGACGAATTCTAAGGTTAATTCGTCGTGACATCTTAGAAAAACGAACCATTGACAATCTTCAGGAATAGGAGGAGTAATTCTTTCAGAAAGGGTATCTATTATATAGTTTGGATTACCCTCAGCTATAGCCAAAAAAATTTTTGGCATAACCGGAAAATGGTATGCAACCTGGCATTCGTCAGAATTACCAAAGTATGCAACAACGTCTTTAGGAGGTTGATTAGCTTCTGCGATCAATGCTGTTCCTTCTTTTAGGTAATCTAAAGCTGTCCTGAATATTTTTAAAATCCAGTGAGTTTGAATTAAATTTTCGCAGTTAGTACCTTCCTCTTTCCATAAAAACGGTGCTGCATCCATCCGAAAACCATCGACACCATGTTCTTTCCAGAAGGTGAAAACTTTGATCATCTCTATCAGCACGTCAGGATTTCTGTAGTTTAAATCCGGCTGTATTTCGTAAAATCTATGAAAATAATAGTCACTTGTTTCAGGGTTGTAAGTCCAGTTGCTGTTTACCATTCCTTTAAAAAGCAGTCGGGCTTGAGAGTATTTTTTATCGGTGTCATTCCATATATAATAATCTCTATACTTAGAATCTTTTGATCTTTTTGCCTCTTGAAACCATGGATGTTCATCAGAAGTATGGTTTATTGCTACATCAAAAAGGATCTTTATACCTTTTTCGTGGGCAAGATTGATGAATTCAAAAAAGCTTTCATTGCCACCTAATTCGTCTCGAACATTGTAAAAATCAGAAATATCGAATCCTTGGTCTTTCATTGGGGACTGTAAAATAGGAAGAAGCCATAATATAGTTACACCTAAATTACTCAAATAATCTAATTTTTCTTTCATTTGGTCAAAATTACCAGCAAATAAGTCAACGTAAGTAGAATAGACCAAACCTTTTTTATACCAAAATTTATCTCTTGGCGCATACGTAAAAGAATCTTTTTTTGATTTTAAAAAGCCTAAGAGCGTTACCAATTTATTGTTATCAGGATACAATTTGTTCCAAAGCTCTGTTATTATCTTTATTTTATCGTTCATTATTCTTACCTCCAAGATAATTATCTATTATTTTGGTATTTGTATATTGCTATAATCACCTATCACTAATTTTAGTGAATATGGTTTCCTTTCTGTTGAATAAATCTTTGAATTTTCTCCTATAATAGACGATTCTATCCTTATATATACATTTGAAATATTTGCATAACTTAAGATTATACTGTTTTCAATCTCTGAAGAGTTTATATAAGCACTGTCACCGATGCTTGTGTATGGACCTATGTAGGCATTACTTATTGTAACATCTTCCCCAATTATCACAGGCCCTCTGATGATAGAGTTCATTATCTTCGTATTTTTCCCAATATGTACCATTCCTTGAACTGAGGAATCTGATCTTATTTCTCCTTCTATTTTCTGTTCTTTTAAAGTACTAAGAATCGTTCTATTCGCCTCAATCAAATCTTCAGGTTTCCCTGTATCTTTCCACCAACCCTCAACTATGTGAGCTCCAACGTTTTTTGAATTATCTATTAACCATTGGATAGCATCGGTGATTTCAAGTTCCCCTCTCCACGAAGGTTGAATATTTTGAATTGCCTCAAAAACCTTCGGAGTGAATATGTAAACCCCAATTATTGCGAGATTTGATGGAGCATCTTTTGGTTTCTCTACAACTTTTGTTACTTTTGAATCTTCCATCACTGCTATTCCAAATTGTGAAGGGTTATCAACGGAAGTCAAAAGTATAAAAGATTCATAATTTCCTTGTTTAAACTGGTCTATAAAATTTTTAAGATCAAAATTTACCAGGTTATCCCCCAGGTACATTATAAAGTCATCATTATCAAGGAAGTCTTTTGAAACCTTTACAGCATGCGCCAAACCTTTTGGATGCTCTTGTATAATATACGATAATTTTATACCTAATTGACTACCGTCACCTAAGACTTTTTTAAAGTCTTCTATATTTTCTGAATTTACTACCAAACCAATCTCTGTAACCCCAGCGTCCCTTATTTTTTCTAAGCTATACATAATGGTTGGTTTGTTAGCTATCGGTATCAATGGTTTAGCGTTTGTGAAGGTTAGTGGTCGAAGTCTTGTTCCTTTCCCTGCACAGAGTATTAATGCTTTCATAGCTTTTTGCCTCCTTGTTTGATTGTTGTAGTTGTTAGTGTCCCTTCGCTAATCTTTGAAATATTTGAATCTGGAATGTAATCTTTTATTATCTCAATAGCACTGTTGTAATCATTATTTTTTATCATAATATTTATTCGGTCTATCAATTCATTTAATTTCTCTTTATTTATTTCATGATTGTTAGATTTTGAAATAAAGATTCGTTTGTTTCTAGTTTTCTCATAATCTTCATCTTCCAAGAATATTTCTTCGTATAGTTTTTCACCAGGCCTGACCCCTGTGTAAACTATTTTGATATCTTGATCTGGTATGTACCCGGAAAGCCTGATCAAGTCCCTTGCTAAGCGATCAATATTGACAGGCTCTCCCATTTCTAAAACAAATATTTCAGCTTTTTGAGCGAACTGTCCACATTGTAATACTAAAGAGACAGCCTCCGGAATAGTCATGAAATATCTTTTCATATTTGGATGTGTGACCGTAACGGGACCACCCTTTTGTATCTGTTCTTTGAAAATTGGAATCACACTACCTCTACTTCCTAAAACGTTTCCGAACCTGACAATTCCATACTTTGTTTGATAAAAGTTGGACAATGTCTTTACTATAATTTCCCCAAGTCTCTTTGAAGCACCCATTATGGATGTTGGTTTGATGGCTTTATCCGTGGAGATAAATACAAATCTTTCTGCGTTATATTCTCCAGAGAGTTTTGCTACGGTGTAAGTTCCAATCGTGTTGATCCTAAAGGCCTCTGTTGGGTTTTTTTGCATGAGGGGAACATGTTTATGAGCAGCGGCATGAAAAACAACATCAAATCTATATTTTGAAAATAAATACCTCATTCTATTTTCATCAGACACATCCGCGATAAGTTCTTCTATAAACGCATCTGAGAACTTGTCTTTCAATTCATTTGATATTTCAAAAATACTGTTTTCACCTTTTCCTAGTAAGAAAAGAGCTTTGGGTCCCATTGGCATAACTTGTCTGCATATTTCAGAACCTATGCTCCCTCCTGCACCAGTAACCAGTATCTTTTTGCCTTTTATGTAATCTTTGATCTCTTTTAAATCAACACTAACTTCCTTTCTACCAAGTAAATCGGAAATATCAACTTCTCGTAGAAAGCCAAGTGATAACTTGTTATCTAAAATTTCCAAGATTCCTGGCAAAGTTTTCAGCCTAACCTTTGATGTATCAACATAATCTATGATTTTTTTTATCTGATCAGATGAAGCACTGGGAATAGCTATTATAACCTCTTCAACGTTGTATTTATCTACAAAATCCATAACTTGATTTATTTTCCCCAGTACAGGATAGCCTCGAATGTTTCTTCCTATCTTTTCTGGATCATCATCCAAAAAGCCTACTACCGATCCCTCTTCTGGATGCCTCTCGTACTCTCCCAACAATTCAGTTCCTGCATCCCCAGCTCCAATTATAAGGATATTTTTAATTCCACTTATCTGTTTTTTATAATTTCGAGAGTGTCTTGAAAACCAATATATCCTACTAGCTGAAACAAAGACCACTCCAACTACAGATGCGGTTGCTGCCACACTGAAAGGAAGAGTGAAAATGTCGCTTATATATCTTCTTACAAACTCAAAAACAAAAAAGTTGATAAGAAAACCTATGAAACCACTATTAAATACAGGCCTTAATTCGTTAAGAGTGGCAAATCTCCAAATGTATCTATATATTCCAGAGTAATAAAAAACAATTACCATAATCAAGGGAAAGAAAAAAATGGGGGAGATGTACTTTCTCATCTCCACAAAGTCAAACTGAAACCTTATGAACATCGCAACAATGTATGCAAGGAAAAACAAAATATAGTCTATTATCATCAATCTAAAAGATCTTTTAGTCAAAAGTTTCATTTTTCATCTCCGTTAAGCTATCTGTTATTATTCGATATACATAATTCTGTTCTTCAAGACTGATATTGGAGAAAAATGGGATCGCAAAAGTTAAAGATGAGATGAGCTCTGTGACTGGGTAATCTCCTTCTTCATAACCAAACATTTTTCTATAAAAAGGTTGTAAGTGAACAGGGTAAAAGTAATTTTTAGATTCAACACCCTTTTCACTCAATTTTTTTAAGAAGGTTCGTAAGACTTTTCTTATCTTATTTACTAATTCTTTCCATTCTTTTCTATTTTGTTCCCCTTCAATTTTCATAGGTAGCTCAAAATTTCTAACCCATTTAGGTATATGAATTAACTCTGATACCCAATCTAAGTTCAGTCTCAAAACGAATACAAACCAACTTTGGGAAGTAACTTCTTTAGGAATGAAAGGTAAAACTACTCTTTCTTCACTTTTAAACAAATCAAAATAATTCATAGCTTTCTCTTTTCTTTTAGAACTTATTTCTTCTATCCGTTTCATTTGAGCAAAACCAAGTGCGGCAGACATCTCATCCATGCGGTAATTGTATCCGAGTCTCTCGCTTACTAGCCATTCACCGCTTTTGCCTCTACCTTGGTTAGACATGGACTTACATAACTCAAATATTTCTTCATCATCAGTAACTATAACTCCTCCTTCACCGGTGGTTATCTGTTTATTTGGATAAAAGGCATATGTACCAGCTTTTCCAAAAGTTCCTAATTTACGCCCTTTATATTCTCCTCCTAATGCTTCACAAGAATCTTCAATTATTTTTATTTTATCTGGAAGAATCTTAAGTATCTCATCCCACTCTAAGGGAACTCCAAAAATATCTACACCCATAAAAGTTGTAACGTCGTCTTTGTAATCTTTGTCTATGAATTCTGTTAAATTTTTGATAGATAAGTTGTAAGTATGAGGATCAATATCAACAAAGACCGGTATTCCTTTCTCAAACAAAGCTGCGTTAGCCGAAGAAATAAAAGTGAAAGGTGTTACGATCATTTTTTGATTTTGTTGAAAATCCAAAGCCTTTAAAATCAAATGTAAGGCTGATGTCCCACTATTCACAGCAAGAGCATATTTTGTATCAGCGTACTCTTTTATTATTTCTTGGAATTTTTCTAAGTAAGGTCCCAGAGCAAGTCTTTCAGAATTTAAAACATCCATAATGGTTCTTTTCTCGAAGTCAGTTATATCTGCACCTGATAATGGGACAAACATTGTTGGTTATGTCACCTCCAAACGTTAAGGGGGTTCCCCCCTTAAGATCCCCAAATTCAAAATCATACTTTATTATAAAAGAGCTTTTTTTGCACACACCAGCAAAAATTACAAAAATTGTTGAAGTTTTTTGTATTCTTCTTCTTCTATATAACCATCTTCTAATAACTTTTCTAATATCTCCTCAGCTTTCTTTTTATCTGATATAGATGTAACATGAGAAAAAATAGTACTATATCTTTCATCTTTCCCAATATTTTTAATTTGATGGGTTATTTTTTCATAAAGGTCCTCTTGTGCTGGTTTTTCAGCTGTGTCGTTTGTTGATGATTCGTTTTGTGTTTCTTGGTCATCTTTTTTGATAAGTTCAAGATACCTTCCGGTAGCAGTTCCATCCTCAAAGTAATGTATGGTTGTTTCTCTTAGTAAGAAAAACAAAAGAAACCACTGGTATATATCGAGAGTAACAATTCTTAATAACATTGCCACGTTTCCGTCTCTCAATTTGATGAAACGATTTTTAACTATTTTGTTGCTAATTTCAGATTCTTGAAGTTGCCATTGGTCTTTGTCAATCCTATTTATCATAATGGCATATGAGATCCAGCTTAATAGAAAGCTTCCCAAAAATAAATAAATCTGCCAACTTGGTAGTGTGAAAGTTTGCATCTCCTCAAAAGTTAAACTTCCTACTTGTTGTACCAAATATAGATAAAAAACATTTAATACCAAAAAAGAAACCATGTACAAAACAAACCAAATTGTGGGACTACTTTCTTTTAAATCAGGAAAACTCAAATTATTAGTTTCGTAGACCTTCTTCATTCGTTCAATGTGAAGATTTCTATTTCTGATTAAAACGTGGTAAATAAAAAACAATAAAGCCAGTCCGATGAATTGTAAAACGGGAATGTAAGATAATACAAAGGTTATAAAAATAATAAAAGGTCTGAGTAAAATCATTCAATTTCCTCCAATTGAAAAGTTTTTATTCTTCTCTTAATTTTTCAATAATGATTTCAGTTACCCAATTTCTTTCGATTTGGGTCTGTTCTCCGGTTTTCATATTCTTTATTGTCACTATATCACTAGAAATCTCTTCATCTCCTATTACAACCACATATTTAGCTTTTAATCTATTGGCATGTTTAAATTGTCCAGATAAATTCCTTTTTGATATATTTAAATAAGTATTTATGCCTTTCTTTCTCAGCTCTTTTGATAAAGTAACCGCCGCCATTTCACCTTTTTCTCCTTGGAAAGAAACATAAACGTCTATTTCGCTTTCACTTTCAACCTCGATATTCTCTCTTTTTAAAGCTTCTATCACCCTTTCAATCCCTATCGCAAAACCAACCCCTGGAGTTTTAGGGCCATCTAATTGTTCGACAAGATCATCGTATCTGCCTCCACCTGCAATGACAGCTTGCTCACCCAAATCGGAATGTTCTACTTCAAAGGCCGTTTTGGTATAATAATCTAAACCTCTAACGATCTTTGGATCAACTTGAAAGGGTACACTGTAAGCCTTCAAATATTTTTGAAGGCTTTCAAAATGTTCGTGACTTTCTTCGTCTAAATAATCTAAGATTGAAGGAGCATTTTTTGCCGCTTCAACGTCAATTTTGCAGTCCAATAACCGCATAATATTCGTGTTGAACCGTCTTTGACAATCTTCACATAGGTTGGGTAACAATGGCTGATAATAAGTTTTCAATACTTCTTTGTATTTTCCCCTACTTTTAAAGGTACCAATGCTATTGATTTTAATTTTAAAATTGTTCAATTTTAGCTTATTAAAGAAATCGTAGATAAATGTGATTAATTCTGCATCTGCTAAAGGATGGTCTGTTCCAAAAATCTCTGCTCCTATTTGATAAAACTCCCTATAACGACCTGCCTGAGGTTTTTCATATCTGAACATAGGACCTATGTAAAATAATTTTTGAGGAGATCCAAACGTTATTAGCGAGTTTTCTATGTAAGCCCTTGCTACTGAAGCGGTTCCTTCAGGCCTTAAGGTCAGTGACCTTCCTTTTTTATCATCAAAAGTGTACATTTCTTTTTGAACAATATCTGTTTCTTGGCCTATTCCTCTGCTAAAAAGTTCGGTTTTTTCAATTAACGGGGTTCTTATCTCTTTGTACCCGTATATTTTAAACAGTTTCTTTGCGGTATTTTGAATGTATTCCCAGTACTTAACTTCTGCTCCAAAAATGTCTTTGGTACCTTTTATCCTTGTATAAGTACTCAAATGCTAATCCTCCTTAGATCTTTTTTGTCCTCTATATATGTACTTAAAGCTAATTTTAGCTTCTCTTCACCCGGCTCCCATCTTTCTTAATTATTTTACCACAAAGTTTGTTACTTTAAAAAGAAAAGAGCAGAGTTTAGAATTTTCAAAGACCTAAAAAATAATTAAGAGGGAGAAATTCTCCCTCTTAATGATTATTCTATATATAATCTATAAATCTTATAATTAATTATCTTCTTCTTGTATTCTTTTTCTTATCTAAATGCTTTTTATACTCGGATATCTTCTTTTCGCTGTCCTTTAGATACTGGTTCAATCTTTTTTCGAAATTATGTGATTTTCCAGTATCCTCTTTTTCTTCATCGAAATCTTTTAAAGACAACTCATATTTTCCGTCTTTTGTTCTTCCTATGATTTTTCCTTGAACTTCATCACCAATTTTTAAAAAACTGGATATCTCTCTAACATACTTTTTTGAAATCTTTGAAATGTGTACAAATCCTTCTTCACCATTTTCAAGTTCTAAAAAAGCACCAAACTTTTTGATGTCGACAACTTTACCTTTCACAGAATCCCCTGCTGCTAAACTTTCGTTTACCAAAATAATTACCTTGCCCTTTTTTCTTAATCACGAGAACCTTGCTAAGTCGTGATATCACCCTTTATATACGAGTGGCCTGGGTCCGGGCGTTGGTTTTCACCTCCGAGATTTTTTGTTGTGTTTCCAATTGGATATTGGCAAAAATTTACCAATAGCAAGGACCAACTGGATAACGCTTTTTATCTCTTGAAAGATTTATTCCTTAACTCTAACAAATCCCCCCCAAATAAGATAATTAGAGATTTTAGTGTTCAAGGAAATCTTTGTATTTGTTCTTAAATTTCTGTACTCTACCTTCAGTATCTAATATCTGTGAACCTAATTTTCCTTTGTAAAAAGGATGACACTCTGAGCAAACATCTAACCTGAAATTGTCAACCGTAGAATACATTGTATGTTCGGCGCCACAAGCACATTTTACGGTTATAAGCCTCATTTCTGGATGAATACCTTGTTTCACGTCTAACACTCCTTAATCTATATTTCTTCCCAAACTATTGTATCATACTCTGATAATTATGTCAATTAAAAAGAAGTTATAGATTAAAAGTTATATACTATACCTAATCCTCCACTTAAATCAAAATCTGTGCTGGGGAGAAACATAAAGCCAGGTGCGATTTCTAAAAATGTTAATACTGGAGTTTCCGGGATAGCAAAATTCAAAGCCAACGGGAAACGTATACCTAAATTTAGATCGTCTTGTACACCAACATGAATACCTCCACCATAACTAAAATCGATATCACCAAATACATTTGGAGAAACAGCATTATAATCTGCTTGTATGGTGAAGCTGTTGTGAGAAAAAGACCATGCAGCAGTGATACCGGCAAAACTCATTGAACTGGTATAACTTCTTATATACAACCCACTTGGTTCACCAATCTTTACACCTATACCTAATGGAGCAGAAAAAACAGCTACAGATAAAACTATTAATACGAATAAAGAAACTACTATCTTTTTCATCTGAATCCCTCCCGATATCTAATTTTTATCAAAAATTTAAACAACGTTACACAAATATAATATCATAACTATATTAAATTTCTATTAATTTCTTTAAATATGCTTACGTTGTTCACATTACCATAACCTAACGTTGCCATAGAAACCTAAGAACCAGATTTCACCACTTAATCAAGAAATAAAAAGTGAGATTATTTAATAAAATGTCCCCAAACAACAACAATCTAAAGACAACGTTAGCTTCCTCTAAAGAAAAACTTTTGTGTGGATTTCTCCCCTTTCTTTTAGGATCCTCTGGGCATTCTTACTACCAATATTTCTCACTTTGGTCAGAGGAATCCTCAAATATTCCCCTTCAATTTTAAAAACCTTTGCTTCGCTCTTGTAAAGATCCGGTCTTAAAAAGCCAAAACCTCTTTTTCTCATCTCGTAGGCGGTCTTAAGCGTGGAATAAAAGTTGGACTCTTCGTAATTATGTTGGTATTCGTTTTTTGAAAGTTTTTTAATCGCCTGAACCGTCAATTCTTCATTCATTATAATATCAATATCAAAAAACCTCGCTCTGATAGTGAAATAAACCATGTAAAACTCAAGAGGATAATAAAGCTTGTAAAACGCTATCTTGTACGCCATTATCATGTAAGCAACCGCATGTGCCTTTGGGAATAGATAATGAATCTTCTTCAGAGAATCAAGATACCATTCGGGGGCTTTTGAATCATCTATCGCCTTCAACTCTTTCTCTGTAAGCTCTTTCCCTTTTCTCACTTTCTCCATAATCATAAAGGCTGTTTTTGGTTCCACTCCGAAATATTCAAGCGTTATCAAAATATCGTCACGGCAACTAACGATCTGATCGATATCTGCAACATTCTTCAAAACTATCTCACGGGCGTTGTTGAACCAAATATCCGTTCCGTGTGCAAGCGAATTTGTTCTACACAGATCGTAAAAAGTTTTGGGCCTCGTCTCGGTGAGCATCTTATGGGAAAAAGGTGTCCAAACTTCCGGTACACCCAACGTTCCAATCTCCGTACCTATCTCTGAAAGATTCACTCCCAGCTCTTTTGTAGAAGAGAAAAGTGAAAGGACCTGCTCATCGTACATTGAAATATCGTTGTAATCGTAACCGGTTAAATCCTTAAGCATCTTTAAAAATGTTGGACCATCGTGAGACAACACATCTATTTTCAACAAATCATTTTCTAATGCCTTAAAATCGTAATGTGTCGTAACGATACCAATCTCGGGAGAATTAGCAGAATATTGGTAAGGAGTGAAATCATGAACATCGTACTCTTGAGGGATTATTATCATAGCCGAAGGATGTTGACCTGTATTCAACTTTGTTCCTTTTATTTTCTGGGAAATCCAAAAAAGATGCGCAAAATTCATATCTTTATCCTTGAAGTAATTAAGAGCCATCTTCATAGCGTTGTACCTTGAGATGGTACTAATCGTACCTGCCTTGTAACAATAATTCCTACCGAATTTCTCTTCCAAGAACCTCTGTATATCGGTGAAAATCTCAGCCGAAAAATTCACGTCTATATCTGGGATCTTCTCGCCAGAATACCCCATAAAAACCTCAAACCTTATATTATGCCCATCGGAGTTCAAAATCGCACCACAATTTGGGCATGACTTCTCTTTTAAATCAAACCCACTCAAATTCAAATCCTCCACGAACTCTATAAACCTACAACTCTCACAAAAATAATGTGGTGGCAACGGATTAACCTCCGTTATCCCCAAAAGAAAAGCCACAAGCGAAGAACCAACAGAACCCCTCGAACCGATTGGGTAACCCATCTCTAAAGACTTCTTGACCATATCGGCTGAGATCAAAAATATCACCGCATACCCGTTATCTACTATACTTTTCAATTCCTTTTCTATCCTATCTATAATTATACGGTGTAACTTTTCCCCATACCTCTTTTTTGCGTTGTTATATACGATATCTCTCAAATTTTGGTCGGCAGAGGGGATATAAGGCGCCTTCAATTTAAAATCAAAAGGAGCAAACTCCTCTATCTCACCAGCGATTTTATTCGGATTTTTCACCACAATTTCTTTTGCAATGCCACGTTTTTTGAAGATCTCAAACGCCTCATCGTACATCTGAGAAGTGCTTCTAAAATAATTAACACTTCGCACAGTCTTTCTTGGTTTGTTCTTTGTGGATGTACCAACGATCATAGCGTTTAAATACTCTCGATCTTCGTCTCTCAAATAATGAACATCCCCGGACATAACAACAGGCTTTCTGACAACTTTTGCCAGATCATAGACAGTTCTAGAATAATCGATAATCTTACCCTTCTCCAAACATAAATCGTTATAACAATCCACAGGGAAAAGCTCTATATAATCAAAAAAAGTGACCCATTCCTTTAAATCGTCAGTAGAATACTTGTTCAAATAGGAGTAAAGCAAAAATCCATCCAGTGAAGAGCCTAAAAGTAGTCCTTTTCTCAAATTCTTCAAATCAGAAAGTGAAATTATCGCACTTTTATTCACAACGTTCATATGTGAAATGGATACTATCTTATAAAGATTCTTCAACCCCTCTTTATTCTTAACCAGCACATTCACATGTTTTACGATCCCTCTTCTCTCATCGTGCACATTCAACTCACAACCAAAAATAGCTTTTATACCCTTTCTTTTAGCATACTCATAGAAATAAGGAATTATCTGTACGTTCTCGTTATCTGTAATGGCAACCGCCTTTTGTCCAAACGAAGAAACAGCATCCACTAACTCCTCCATACCCAATATAGACAACTTTGAGCTCATCTTTGAATGCGCATGAAGTTCAACCCTCTTTTCTACCGAAAGATCGTGCCAAGCCGATGGAACAGCAGCTTTTATTGTAACCACATTCAAACAATAACTCCCCATTTCGCTATCGTACTCTAATACCCCTTCAAATCTAAACCATTCACCTTTTTCTAATTTACTTTTGGATTTACACAAAAAAGAATAACTATAATCAGTAACAAACAGATAATAAAAATCCTTTGACTCATTAACATGAAAAATTTGGCCTTTTATGCTTATCTCCTTATTAAAAAACTCTTCCTCCCGCCCTTTAATATCCAAAAGACTCTCAAAAAAATACATAGAACTTCCTCCTTAGGAATACGTATATATATTATTATACATAATTCTACCTAAGAAGTCAACATCGTGCTGAAAGGGAGGGTGGGAAGCGGGGTGAAGAGCCCTTCCATTCATCCTTATAGGGTGGGCTGCGGGGCGAAGGGGCGCAAATGTAGATAGAATGATTATTTTAGAAACTTCGTAATTTTCAAAGAATTCCGTGCGCACTAAAAATTAAAAGCAACAGTTTTTAGCGAAATTTTTGGGTGAAAAAATCACTTTTAAAAAACTCTGCTAAAAACTCTCCAATTTTAGTCGATAAAAATAGGATTAACAATTGACTAAAAAGAAATATTAAAAGACAATAAAAAACTATCATCCTTAGAGGGTGGGCTGCGAGACGAAGTCAAACATTTTAATTCCTTATGGGTGGGCATCTGAGCTAAAGGGCGCAAACATAGTAAGATTCTTATTTTAAAAGGGTCACAGGGCGGAGCCCTCTCCCACCCTGCTGGGTAAAGGGACCGCAGGTCCCTTCCTTAAATGGGTGGGGAGCGGGGCGAAGGGGCGCTAACACAAGTTTTTAGAACTTCTAAAGACACTAAACTTCAAAAGCTAAGGAGGATTCCCATGTACGAAGAAATCTTTGAATTGATAAACAAAGGAGAAATAAACAAAGCTCAAGAACAAATAGAAAAAATATCCGATGATGACCCAAAAAAATACAACTTAAAAGGACTAATACACTTCAATAAAAAAGAGCTCGAAAAAGCCAAAGAACAATTTGAAAAAGGATTAACAATAAACCCCGTTGACCCAGACCTATTATTCAATTATGGGTATCTACTAAAAGAAATGAACCAAGAGATGGAAGCATGGAGATACCTCATGAGGATACACGACAAAGACTGGGCAACTTATGACCTCTTAGGAGACATAGAATTCAAAAACAGAAGCAAACTAGCATCTTTAAGATTTTACCTAAAAGCAGCTCAACAGACTGATAATCCACAAATGAAAAAGAAATTCTTAGAAATAAGAAACAAGATAAAAAAAGACACGAAGATAGCCTTTCTTTGCTTACCTGGCTTAGACAACTTCCTAAAAGACATAGTAGAAACCTTCTCGCTCGGATACGATGTCAAACTCGTAGTATCAACAGACGCAAACGAAATAACACAAGCGATAAAATGGGCAGACATAGTCTGGCTTGAATGGGCAAATGACTTAGCGATATTTGCAACTAACAAAGTCCCTGAAATAGCAAATAAAAAAGTTATTTGTAGATTGCATGGGTATGAGGCTTTTAATGTAAATGTGCTTAAAAAAATAAATTGGAATTTTATTGATAGGATGATTTTTGTCGCCGATCATGTTAGAGAAGATGCTTATGAATCGTGCCCTCAGATAAAGAATGTTCCATATACAATGGTTTATAATGGAATTAATTTAGATAAGTTTGTCTTTAACAAAAGGGCAAAAGGTAAAAGAATATGTTTTAGTGGACACGTTAACTACAAAAAAAATCCAATGCTCATAATCCAAATATTAGAAAAACTTTTAAAAATAGATGGAGAGTACAGGATAGATTGGATAGGAGATCATCAGGACATAAGAATAAGGAAATATTTAAATTACATATTAAAAGATATGAAAATAGAAGATAAATTTACTTTTCACGATTGGACAAATGACATCAATTCATGGTTGGAAGATAAAAATTATTTTTTATCAACCAGTATTCACGAAGGTTATGGGGTAGCAATAATGGAAGCGATGGCACGAGGGATAAAACCAATAATTCATAATTTTTATGCTGCTCGAGGATTTTATCCGGATGAGCTTATATACAATACAATCGATGAAGCGGTGGAAAAAATAACCGAAGAAAGTTACTACTCAGAAAGTTATCGTCGGTTTATCGAAGATAATTACACGTTGGAGGAACAGATTAATGCATTAGAAACCGCACTAAATACATTAGAAAAAGTCAACAAGAAAATAAATAAAAAAGTTGCCGAAGATCTGAAGGACTCATTTTTAGATTATATGATTCCTAAATTTATAGAATTTACACCATACACAGACAAATATATTGATTCTTTCGATTTTGAAGGTTCTAAAATTAGAATTGGAAAGGTAGAAAAAATTACAGATGAGATTAGCCTTATTGAATTTATAGTAAAAAATAAAAAGGGTCAACAATTAGCATTGCAAAATATTTGGTATAATCACTCTACTAAGCAAATAACTTTCCCAAATTATATCTCATTAAGTAAAAATAAAAAGATAATTCAAAATTTTGTATATCAGATACTCGAATCCAGGTTAAGTTACATTGGTAATATGTTTAGATTTCCAGGAAGTAAAAAATATTGGGAAGAAAGATACAAAACAGGAGGTAATTCAGGACATGGTTCTTATGGAAAATTAGCAGAATTCAAAGCAGAAGTAATAAATTCTTTTGTAAAGGAGAAAAGAATTAAATCCATTGTAGAACTTGGATGTGGAGATGGGAATCAAGTATCTTTGTTTGACTTTCCAAAGTATACTGGTTTGGATGTTTCAGAGACTGCTGTTAATTTGTGTAGAGAACGTTTTATGAAAGATAAAACAAAAAGTTTTTTCTTATATAATCCAGAAGAGGTAGAAAGCAACAAATCACTTTTTAAGGCTGAGCTGTCGTTGTCATTGGATGTGATTTACCACCTGGTTGAGGATTTGCAGTTTGATTTATACATGAAAAACTTATTCCTATCTGCAGAAAAATTTGTTATCGTCTATTCTTCAAACACAGATAAAAATCCAGAAGGCACGCCCCCTCACATAAAATACAGAAGGTTTACTGATTGGATTGAAAAGAACTCTCCAGAATGGGAATTATTCCGTAAGATTAAAAACAAATATCCTCAGGAGTCTCTCTCTGATTTTTTTATTTTCTGCAGACGCCAAAAAGGTCTAAACAATCATTGATAATGTAACGGTCATTGTCAATATATAAATTATTTATATTTTCTGATTTATATAATATTCACTAATCTCTCCACGACCTTTGAGAGTTCTTAACACTTTTCTTCTGAAAGAAAAAGGCAGGAATGTTCGAAGGCTTAAAGAATCAAGTTTGAGTATAATTGATGCTATGGCTAACCCGTTGAAGAAGTAGAAGGTCTTTCAAAAGTGTTGTACGAAAAGATTATTCAAAGATACCCAGTTATTGAAAGTATAATAAACTTACTAAATGAATTCAAACAGATGTTGAAATCAAAGAACGTTAAAAAAGCTGAAGAATGGATAGAAAAAGAACATATAAAAAATGCTAAAGTTTTTGGAAAACTGTTCGATAATATTTATGAAAATCCTTAGCGCTAAGGGAAAAATCCTTGTCCAAGGAAGGGCAAGAAACAAAAAAATCACATGGAGGTGTATGAATTATGAGGATTAACCACAACATCAGTGCATTGAATGCATGGAGATCGATGGATCAAGTAAACCAATCTATGGGTAAAACACTTGAAAAACTTTCTTCTGGTTTAAGGATCAACAGAGCAGGAGACGATGCAGCGGGATTAGCAATATCCGAAAAGATGAGAGGTCAAATAAAAGGTTTGGATACCGCTGTAAAGAATGCACAAGACGCAATATCTTTGATACAAACAGCAGAAGGGGCATTGACAGAAACACACTCTATACTTCAAAGAATGAGAGAATTATCTGTTCAAGCTGCATCAGATACCAACACAAATGTTGATAGAAACCAAATTCAGTTAGAATTAGATCAACTAAGAGACGAGATTGATAGGATTTCAAGAACAACAGAGTTCAACACAATGAAATTGCTTGATGGTAAGATTGAATCATTCAGAGGCTCAGTGGATGCCAAAGTTGTTACAGGTGGCAATATCAATGTGGAGCTAGCAGTTGTAAGCTCCGGAGCAGAGGAAGGTACTTATGTTGTAGAAGTTGGACAATTAGATGGCAATGTCACCTCTCCTTTGGATGTTAAAATAACTCAAATAAAAGCTGATGGAACAATAAGTTCAACACTAAGCACTTTGGGAGCAGCATCAGCAAAGCTAGGAAATATTACCTTTAAATGGGATGCTGCGACCTTTGATATTGATGATTTTGGAGGATCGTTACCTTTAAATGAAGTTATAGATAGTGCAGTAGTTAGAGTTGAAGGAATCAACACAGCTGATGATCAGCTAGTTTTGCAAATAGGTGCGAATGAAGGTCACAACATCGTACTTGGAATAGACGATATGAGTGCGGGAGCACTTGGACTCAACGAAAAGTCACTTAAAGCAACCGACCAAGACAGTGCTGAAAGATCGATAATGGTTGTGGATGCTGCGATTCACAAGGTAAGTACAGCAAGAGCCTCGCTTGGTGCTGTCCAAAACAGGCTAGAACATACTATATCCAACTTGGGTGTAGCTTCTGAGAACTTAACTGCAGCCGAAAGCAGAATCAGAGACGCAGATATGGCAAAAGAGATGATGGCTTTTACAAAGCAACAGATACTCTTACAGGCATCGAATGCAATGTTGGCGCAAGCGAATACGATTCCACAAAATGTGTTGCAGTTGTTGAGATAAAGGGAAATTTAGAGAGGGGGTCCGTGGGGCCCTCTTTTTGTTATTTGTGAGTAATTTTTATCTATTCCAGTCCGCTGCCCTTTAAGGAGTTTTTTCTTTGGTTAGAGCTTCTTTTATCTATTCCTGCCCACCACCCTTTAAGTATGTTTTTTATCTATTCCCACCCGCCGCCCTTTAAGGAGTTTTTTCTTTGGTTAGAGCTTCTTTTATCTATTCCCGCCCACCACCCCTTAAGGTAGTTTTTCTATGATTGGAGAAAGCCCCTTAAGGAATTAAATATATTGAACAAGAATGATATAATAGATGTAGCTTTTTGATGGGAGGAAAGTTTATGAGTGCTGATAAAGAAAAATTGTTGTCCGTTGCTATGATTGTTAAGGACGAAGAAGCTAATATTAGACGCGCCTTAGAAGCTATTAAAGATGTAGCTGATGAGATAATCGTTGTTGATACGGGTTCCACAGATAGAACGCCCCAGATAGTTAAAGAGTATACCGATAAGTTGTACTTTCATGAGTGGCAGAATGATTTTTCTGAGGCTCGAAATTATTCTTTGAAGTTTCCAACTTGTGAGTGGGTTTTAATATACGATGCGGATGAGGAGGCGTCAGAATCGTTTAAAAAAAATATAAGAGATTTTCTTATGAGGCAGCCAAAAGATGTTAACACTGTCTATATACCAACAATAAGTTATATGGATATTGACTATACAAGAACTGAAGTAGCTTCGACTCCAAGAATTTTTAGAAAAGGTACCATTGAATACAAAAACGTTGTCCATAATCAAGCTAAATATAAACCAAAGGTAGTTCGAGGTAATTTTCCAATTCTTCATTACGGTTACATCTGGACGAGGGCTTTGAAGAGAAAGAAGTATGAAAGAACCGGTACTTTAATAAGAGAGCAATTAAAGGAAGCGAAACATCCTATCGAGAGGTTATACTATTTAGTTCAGTTGTACAAAACGGAGTCTATCGGGGGGTACACGTATAAGAAGAACCAAGTTGCTTGGGAGACGTTCTCAGAGATAAGAAGAGTAGGAAAAGTTCCTGCCATAGGGCTTGAATTTTTGTACATGTTTGGATTGGACTGTATGTTTGGGGGTTTAAAAGATCTTGGAAAGGATTTGCTGCAAAAGTGTATAGATGCTACTCCTCAGTATCCTGATCCTTACTTTGGTATGATGGCTTTGTACGAAAGATCAACCGATTGGGATGAGCTAATCAAGTGGGGAGAAAAGTTTTTTAAAGTCTTAGATGAAGCTATGAAGAATGTTGAGAATTTTGATTGGACTATTATGTCTTTCAAGCAAGTGCCTTTGGCACATATTTTGATGGCACGTGCAATGTTGAAAAAAAAGGATTTTGAAGGTTTCAACAATCATATTTCCATTGCATTTAGTGAAGAAGAGAACATTAATATCGATAAAAAGAATTTGTATGTTTTGATGAACGATATAAAAGATGATGTTGAAGCTAAAGATGAGTTTGAAAAGTTATTACCTGGATTAAGAGTTATGGTTGAAGGTGTAGAAAGATCAGGAATTGTGATTTATTATGACAGCGTCGTTGAAAAAATTGCTGAATTAGAAGTTGAAGTCGATGAGGTTTTGTTAGATAAATTATCTTGTAGAAATGAACTTTCAAAATACATAATAAAGAAGATGAAAACATCAGAAGACAAACTTTTAGATTTTTTAACTAAAGGTGATTATCTTAATTTTGTAGAAAAAAACGGTATACCTGGACTTTTGCTTTTTTATTCTGTTTTGCAAAACACAAAAGATACTGTTGATACGTTGAAGACCCTTTCTAGTTTAAGAAAGATCGAAGATGAAAAGATTCAAGGAGTTTTATACGCCTTATTAGGAGATTGTTATCTGAGTTTGAAAAGGTTCAAAGAGGCTCTGAGTCAGTATAAAAAGTCTTTAGAAATACTTCCCGAGCTTTCACAGTTTATTAAACCTATAATTGAGGATTTGAGCACGAAATTAGACCCCGAGATGGACGGGGTTTACGAAGAGATGTATGTCCATTTTGCTTCAGGGAAAGAGTTCATTTTCGATATTATGGGGTACGTTGGGCAAGAGAACGCTGAAAAACTTTATCTTATTTCTGAAGCTCCATTGGCTTTGTACGTTTCTGGGGTATCTTTTATTCAAAAAGACCCACAAAAGGCTGAAACGTTGTTGAAAAAAATAGAAAATATCGAAGAATTTCCTTTTTATTATTATAGGCTTGCTAAGATATACGAGAAAAAAGATAATAAAAAAGCTTTTGACTTGCATATAAAAGCTGTAGAAGAGAATAACAAACTCGCTGATTTGGCACTTGGTAGATACGGTTATTCTGGGCTTTATCCAAGTACTCAGATTAGTTTTATGAAAAACAACGATGAAATGATTTGGGTAGGGAATATTTCTGAAAAGTTTTCCACGCTTGGGATTATTCATCCCATTAGGAGTTGGAAGAAATCAGAATCTTTTATGTACGCTTCCCCTTATCCTAGTGATGAAGCTTTGAAGATTTACGAGGAGCGTGAGAAAGAAACTTACAAGTCTGCTCCTTTGGAGATCAAAAAGGAAGTCATTTTAAAGGGATTAATTGATAGTAATTTTAAAGATGTCAAGCTTCTTGGAGTTGATAAAGAGAAGTATGAAAGTGTTTTTGAAGATTTGGGTGTTTCTGTGAAGGATACTTCTAACAATCTTTTAATTGTAGGGGAGTTTGAGAAAAATTATGATCTGTCTGATATTTTAAAGAAGGCGCAGAGAGTTTTAGCTTTTGTGTATGTTCCTGATTTAAAGGATAGAGAGAACGTGGTTTGGTTTCTTCCGAAGTTTAGGGTGCTTAGAACAACGAGTCAGTTGATTTCCTTATTTGAGAAAGAGGGGTTTAAGGTTTCAAAAGTTGAGGCAATTGATGGGAATTTGAGATGTATTCAAGCGTATAAAGAGTAATTTTTACTTTCATTGACAATATTTGAAATATATTGTATAATATTTTAGAAAAGTGTTTTGGGGGCGCTTAGCTCAGTGGGAGAGCGTCTGCTTCACGCGCAGAAGGTCGTAGGTTCAAACCCTACAGCGCCCACCATATTTGCTTTCCCCACATGTTGTATTTTTATTCTTTCTGCATACCTCCTGGTACCTACTCACGAGACTAGAAAAATAAATTTTTTATTAAAGAAATATAAATATTTTTTTAATTAGCTTTCTTCAGTTATAGCACATCATCAAAACCTACCATGAATAAGTAATTTTAAGCATATTCGGCAAAAAAATTATAAAATTTTGCATTTTTGCCAGTTTTGTGTATAATCAAAAATAACCGAGTAAATATATTTATTACCATTTATTAGTAATAATGAAATATATTTCATTGAATTATTTGTTATGAAAATAATTTCTTGTTGTTTTATTTTTTTAGGTATACCGGGGAAAAACCAAAAAGGAGGAGGTAACAGTGAGTAACTCTATTGAATTAACCCAAGAAAGTTATGTTGACAGCATAATTGAAAGGGTAATTGTAAAGAATCCTGGAGAAGCTGAGTTTCACCAGGCGGTTCGTGAAGTTCTTGAAAGTATCAAGCCTGTTGTTGAATTGTATCCTGAATTTGAAGAAAACGGGATTTTAGAAAGGTTGACTGAGCCTGAAAGGCAGATTATCTTTCGTGTTCCATGGGTAGATGACAAAGGGAACGTTCGCGTAAATAGGGGATACAGAATTGAATTCAACTCCGCATTAGGGCCTTATAAAGGGGGGTTGCGTTTTCATTCAACTGTGTATTCTGGAATCATGAAGTTTCTTGCATTTGAGCAAACTTTCAAAAACGCTTTAACTGGAAGGCCTATAGGTGGAGCAAAAGGTGGTAGTGACTTCGATCCAAAGGGCAAATCAGATGCTGAAGTTATGAGATTTTGCCAAAGCTTTATGACTGAACTATACAGGCACATTGGGGAACAAACCGATATTCCAGCTGGAGATATAGGTGTCGGAAAAAGAGAGATTGGGTATCTCTTTGGTCAATACAAAAGAATTACCAACCGTTTTGAAGCTGGTACGCTAACAGGAAAAGGAATAGATTGGGGTGGAAGTTTAGTTAGAATAGAAGCAACGGGGTATGGATTGGTTTATTTCGTTGAAGAAATGCTTAAAGATATTGGTGAAACATTTGAGGGCAAGAGGGTTATAATTTCTGGATCTGGAAACGTGGCTATTTACACTGCTCAAAAAGTTAAAGAACTTGGTGGAAAAGTGATAGCTATTAGTGATTCTGATGGTGTAGTATATGACCCAGAAGGGATAGATTTAAATTCTGTGATTGAGATAAAAGAAAAAAGAAGAGGAAGAATAGTTGAGTATCTTAAAGCTCATCCTTCTGCTGAGTATAATGACAATAGTAAAGATATTTGGAAAATTGAGTGTGATATTGCCTTTCCATGTGCTACACAAAACGAAATAGATACAGAAGAAGCAAAAGCACTTGTGAATAATAGTGTTTTAGTAGTAGCAGAAGGTGCTAATATGCCGTGCACTCCAGAAGCTATTGAGTGTTTCCAAAAAAATAACGTTATGTTTGCCCCAGCTAAAGCTGCCAACGCTGGTGGTGTTGCTACCTCTGCATTAGAAATGACTCAAAATAGTATGTGGGAGTCTTGGAGTTTTGAAGATGTAGATAAAAAACTACGAGAGATAATGAAGGACATATACAGTAGTATAAAGGCGACAGCTGAAGAATACAAGAAAGACGGAGACCTTATTTTTGGGGCTAATGTAACTGCTTTTCTTAAGGTAGCAAGAGCTATGATGGATCAAGGAGTTGTTTAAAAAAATACCCCCATCTGGGGGTATTTTTTAAAGCTTTCCTAATTCTTTGAAGATCTCTTTTACTATTTTAATATCTTGACTATGCTCTGGATCATCTCCAGGGGTTTCAAGTATCAGAGGTAGCTTAGATATTTCATCGAAAGAGAAGAAGGTTTTAAATCCTTCCCTTCCTATGTATCCTTTGCCTATAAATTCGTGTCTGTCTTTAGCTGCGCCCAAGTCAAATTTTGAATCGTTTAGATGAATCATTTTTAGTTTGTTTAAGCCGATGTATTTGTCAATTTCATCTAGTAGTCTTTGCACCTCTTCTTTTTTTCTTATGTCGTAGTTTGAATCAAATCCATGGCAGGTATCATAAGTTATGCCTAATCTTTCTTTCCATTGGGATTTGTTTATTATTTTTCCCAGTTGTTCCATGGTGTATCCTATGTTTGAACCTTTTTGTGCAACGTTTTCGAGCAAGATAGTTACTTTTGTATTCTGAATTTCTTTGAAGACGATATCTAACCCTTCTAATATTTTGTTTATGCCGAATTCTTCTCCTTCACCTAAATGGCTTCCTGGATGGAAGTTGTAGTGAAGTATTCCTAATTCGTCTGTGGCTTTTATTTCTTCTATCATAGCTTTTATAGATTTTTCTCTGATTTCATCTTTTGGAGAGGCTAGGTTTATTAAATAGCTTGAATGAACTAAGACATCTTCAAAATTTATGTTGGATTCGTTCATTGCGTTTTTGAAGTCTTCTACATCGTTTTCTTTTGGTGGATTTACTTTCCAAACTCGTGGTGAACTTGTGAAGATTTGGAAGGTATTGCCTCCGATGTTTGTTGTGTCAGAAGGGACTTTGTTGAAGCCTTTTGAGATTTTCATATGTGCACCGATTTTTATCATTTTTTTCACTCCTAATAGTTGTTATTTGCGCCCTACCCCCCCGCAGCCCACCCGTCTAAGGAAGGACCTGCGGTCCTTTATAACCAACAAGGGGAGGGGGCTCCGCCCTGCAACCCCTTTAAAATTTATATCTTATTTGAAGATGAACTTTTTTGTAAGCTACGCTTAGTCTATATTTGCGCCCTTCCCCCGCAGCCCACCCATAAGGATTGGGAAAGGCTTCGCCCCGCACCCGCCCGTGAGGAAAAGTCTTTAATAGCGCCCTTTCACCCCGCTCCCCACCCGTCTAGGGAAGGCATTCTATGTCATTTTGTAATATTTTTTTTGCTATTTCTTTGTCGAGGTTTGCGATAACGCCTATGTTTGCAAATATGTAATTTTTGTCGTAGGCGAAGGTTACGTCTTTTGGAGGCAGTAATAGATCATCAGAATTTTTTAGCTGCTTTAAGCTTTCAAATATCTCTTTGTTGTATTTTGATCTGGATAGTATTCCTCCAGTGCCAAAGATAGTTTTTACGGCGGTTAGGTCTTTTCCGTGAGCTACCTTTTTTCTTCCGGTGGGTGTAAATATGTAATCAATTCTTCCGGCGTGTCTTTTTAGGGATGTTAAGAAACAAAATTTTGCCAGGTAAGCTGCAAATTTTTCTTGTTCTTCGTTTTGTGGATACGGGGATATATTTTTTAGTATCTCTTCGTAGTTTTCAATGTCCGTTTTTATTTCTTCCTTGCCGATCATTTCAACAACGTTATGTGCGTTTACATATATTCCCATGTCTCCATCTACCGTTCTTTTGGAACGTGGTTGTGGGGAGACTAAGATCTTCTGAATTTCGGGAGAGCCATCTGTAACGGAATCTATATCAGTAGTGGCTCCACCAATGTCAACTGTTAGAACATCTCCATATAGTTCATTTAATAATTCTGTGGTGTTCATAACAGCCCCGGGGGTAGGTATGACCTCTTCATCTACTACATCATAGATTTTTTCCATACCAGGTGCATGAATTATGTGTTTTGAAAAAACTTCTTGGATTATTTTTCTTGCTGGTTCGACGTTGAGGTGATCTATTTTAGGGTAGACGTTTTCTGTTATGATTATATTTTTGTTCTTTTCTTTGAAGATTTCTTCTATTTCTTCTTTCACAGCAGTGTTTCCTGCGTATATTATGGGAATGTCTAATGGCAAGTTAGAGAGTAATTCAGCATTGTAAAGAACGGTTTCTTCTTCCCCGTAATCTACGCCACCTGATAAGAGAATCAATTTTGGTTTTATTTTTAAAATTTGTTTTAAATGGCTTTCTCTAAGTTTGCCGGATGTGATGTATTTTAAAATAGCCCCTGCGCCTAAAGCCGCTTCTTTTGCTGCCCTGACTGTCATATCGTAAACTAACCCGTGAACCGTCATACTTAGCCCACCAGCGGCAGATGAGGTTGCTAAAAATTTTTCCCAACTTATTTTATCTTTAACTTTTTCTTCGATATTTTTTAGTGCTTTTTCTATTCCCAGGGTTACATCACCTTTGTCTATGGTTGTATAACTTTCTGTTTGAGCTAATATTTTAATGTTTTTTTCTTTGAGCTGGTAAGCTGTTATCACCGTTGTTGTACTTCCTATCTCAGCTACTAATAAATCAATTTTCATGACATTTCTTTCTCCAAATCTGTTAGGAACTTTTTAAGTATTTCAACCGCCTTTTGCAAATCATCCATAGAGGCTGCGAATGAAAGTCTGATGTGACCATCGCTAAAGAAAGCAGAACCAGGTACAACTGCTAGACCGTATTCGAGTAATTTTTCGCAGAATTCTTTGTCGCTTAATCCATAATTCGATATGTCGATAAAGTAATAGAATGTGCCTTTTGGTTTATCGTTTGTTAAATCGAGCTTTTTGAATTCATCGTACAAGTAGTCTCTTCTTTTTTTGAATTCCTTTACCATATAAGAATTGTCTATTTCTAGGGCTTTGAGCACTGCATATTGGGAAGGTGTGTTCACATTAGAAGTGGAATGGGATTGAATCTTAGCCAATTGAGATACGATTTTTTCGTTAGCAATCGTATATCCTACTCTCCATCCAGTCATTGACCATGTCTTTGAAAAACTGTTGATCAATATTGTTCTATCTCTTGATTCTTCAAAGTTTGTCATAGAGGTGTAGTTACCGTCATAAACTAGGGCATCGTATACCTCATCACTTATGATTATAAGGTCATGTTCGATGGAGAGTCTTGAGATAAAACTCAAAAACTCTTTATCGTAAACAACACCTGTTGGGTTGTTGGGAGAATTAATTATAATCGCTTTTGTTTTTTTGGTTATAGCTTTTTCCAACATTGTTTCTTCGGGGATGTAGTTATTTTCTTTCGTAGTTTTAACGTGAACGGGGATTCCGCCAACCATTCTGATTTGTGCGTCGTAACTGACCCAAGATGGATCAATAACGATTATTTCATCGCCTGGGTTTGTTATCAAAAAGAGTGAGTTAAATAGTGCTTGTTTTCCCCCATTAGTTACGATTACATTGTTCTCATTGTAATTAGTTGAGTATTTTTTATTTATATATTGAGCTATCTTTTGTCTGAGTTCTTTTATTCCTTTGTTGTCGGTGTATTTGGTTTTCCCTTCTTTCATGGCTTGGTAAGCTGCGTTTATTATAGGCTGAGGAGTATCAAAATCAGGTTCTCCAGCTGTCAATCTGACTATTTCGTACCCTTTGCTTTGTAGTTCTAATGCTTTTGAGTTTAACTCAATAGTCGTTGATGGTTGTAATGATTCTATTTTAGCAGAAAATTCCATAGGGACCTCCTTTTTAATTGTTGGGAGTTTATTAGCGCCCTTTCACCCCGCT
>NZ_JAIP01000024.1:67249-68698 GCF_002924605.1 Petrotoga sp. SL27
GTTGTGATCCATAGTTATTTCACCACCTTTCGAAAAAAGATAAAGGATGAAAGCAAAGAGATGCCCTAATCTTAGCAGCCAAAGGCAACCTCGCGCTCTATGAGCATCCACCAATGAAAAATAGCCCTTGCTGATGGCCTAATCAAAGGTGATGCAGTAATCGGTTAGCAAATTGACTGCTAAGTCAGGAAACAAGCTTTTTAAGCAACGGCCAAAAGGTCTTGCAGGGAGGAAGGGAATCTTCCCTCGCTAATCATCCTGATACTATTTTAGCATTAGGGCATCTCTTTACAAAAGAAATAATAAAAAAGAGCAAAAAACAAATTTTTAGTACCATTTTTTGAGTTTCATATCCATACATATTATACGAGGAGGAATATAGTGATTAATTTTGTCTCTTTTGGTGAGGTGTTGATAGACTTTATCTCTAAAGATTATGTAAAAGGGTTAAAAAATGCGACTTCCTTTGAAAAATTTTTAGGAGGTTCACCAAGTAACATAGCTGTTAACATCGCTAAGCAGGGGTTTAAATCTGCTGTAATTTCAAGGTTAGGTAGGGATCCTTTTGGAGATTTTATTCTTGAACAATTAAATAATTATAATGTAGATGTTCGGGGTATATCACAAGATGAACGTTTTCATACGGACATTGTGTATGTTTTGAAGTCTAAATCATCTCCTGAATTTTATCCATTAAGATCGGCCTCTTTAAATTTAGATATTGCCGAAACATATTTTGATATTGTTAAAAAAGCAAATATCTTTCATTTTTCTTCTTGGGCATTATCTTCCGATAAAAACTTGAAAAACACACTCAGATTGTTAAAAGTTGCCAAAAAGAATAATGTTTTAATAGGATTTGATCCTAATTATCGAGAGATATTGTGGAAAACATCTTTAGAAATAGGAGATGTTTTAAGATTGGTTATGCCATACGTGGATTTTATAAAACCTTCTTTAGATGATTGTGTACATATTTTCAAGGAAAATAAGAATGAAGAAGAATATATAAATATTTTTCATGAATGGGGAGTAAAAAATGTACTTCTTACATTAGGAGAAAAGGGGTTTATATTTTCTGATGGTAAAACGATTACTCATTTTGACTCTTATGCAAAAGAGGTAATAGACACAACGGGAGCAGGGGATGCATTTTGGTCAGGTTTATACATAGGCACAATTATAGGCATGGATGTTATAAAAGCGGCAAGATTAGGGAATGCCTTTTCAGCAGAAAAGTTAAAATATGTGGGAGCAATCTGTAATATAAAAAACTATAAAGAACTATTAAAAGAATATCTATAAGCTTTTGCCACGGTAATACCTATTAAAACATCACATTTATTGATGAGCAAACTACCCGCCTCGTTCATTGAGGCCCCTGTAGTGTACACATCATCTATAATAATAATATTCTTAGGAGGAGTTTGTAGTAATTTTATCTTATTT
>NZ_JAIP01000046.1:0-253 GCF_002924605.1 Petrotoga sp. SL27
AGACACATCCCATCTTAATTTACATCTTTGACCAAAAACGGTAGAAATTTTTCTATTATTGATAAGCCTATCTTTAAATGGGTCATTCCCTAAAACTCTAATTTCTCCAGAAGTCGGGGCTAAAATACCTGTCATCATCTTTATAAGTGTACTTTTACCCGCCCCATTTAAGCCAATTAATCCGACTGTTTCACCATCCTCTATCTTGAAAGATAAGGAACTAATAATTTTTATAATTTTCTTCTTCGATTTA
>NZ_JAIP01000048.1:0-253 GCF_002924605.1 Petrotoga sp. SL27
AGACACATCCCATCTTAATTTACATCTTTGACCAAAAACGGTAGAAATTTTTCTATTATTGATAAGCCTATCTTTAAATGGGTCATTCCCTAAAACTCTAATTTCTCCAGAAGTCGGGGCTAAAATCCCTGTCATCATCTTTATAAGTGTACTTTTACCCGCCCCATTTAAGCCAATTAATCCGACTGTTTCACCATCCTCTATCTTGAAAGATAAGGAACTAATAATTTTTATAATTTTCTTCTTCGATTTA